>JBKPQD010000445.1:0-3006 GCA_046733915.1 Chloroflexota bacterium | reverse complement strand
ATGATATTCAGTTCGTTGCAGGAAAATAAGCATAAAGGAAATTTATGACAACCCCTCACACACACTCCCCCACTTTACTCAAACCCGCCAAACCCGTTGGCATCGTTGGCTATGGCGCGTACGTGCCGAGATTCCGTCTGCCTGCGAAAGAAGTTGCGCGCGTCTGGACGGGCGGCAAAGGCGGCCTCCCGATCAAGGAGAAAGCCGTCCCGGGACTCGACGAAGACGTGATCACCATGTCCATCGAAGCCGCGCGCAATGCGATGAAGCGCGCTCAGATCGACCCGCATGAGCTGCGAGCCGTCTGGGTCGGGTCTGAGTCTCATCCGTATGCAGTAAAACCGACCTCGACTTTGGTCGCGGAAGCAATCGGCGCGGTCCCGAACACCCAAGCCGCGGACTGGGAATTTGCCTGCAAAGCAGGCACCGAAGCCATCGTCGCGGCGATGGGGCTGGTCGGCTCGGGCATGGGTCACTATGCGATGGCGATCGGCATGGACACGGCGCAAGGCAAACCGGGCGACGCACTGGAATACACGGCGGGTGCGGGCGGAGCGGCGTATATTCTGGGTCCCGCGGAAGAGTCGCTGGCAGTGATTAACGCCTCGTATTCTTACGTTACGGACACGCCGGACTTCTGGCGGCGGGAATATCAAAAGTATCCCGAGCACGGTATGCGCTTCACAGGCGAGCCGGCTTACTTTAAACACATCACCGAAGCCGCGACCCATTTGATGGAAGCCTCCGGCACGACCGCCAAAGATTACAAATGGGCGGTTTTCCACCAGCCGAACACAAAATTCCCGCAGCGCGTCGCCGGTCAACTTGGATTTTCGATGGAACAGATCCAGCCCGGTCTACTCGTCCCGGTGATTGGAAACACCTATGCGGGCGCAGCTGTAATCGGGTTGACTGCCACTCTGGATATTGCCCAACCCGGCGATCGAATTCTCGTGGTCTCGTTCGGCTCCGGCGCCGGATCAGATGCGTTCGACGTTACCGTCACCGACAAAATCAGCGAGCGCGCCGGTTTAGCAACGAAGACACAGGAATACGTCGCACGCCGAACGGAAATCGATTACGCGACCTATGTACGGTATCGCGGCAAGCTGGCGATGAAATAACCATTATGTCATTGCGAGCCCCCTAGAGGCGAAGCAATGACAGGAGGACAACATGGCATTCTTTGATCTCTCTCTCAACGAACTCAAGAGCTATTGCCCCGAGCGCGACGAGCCCCCGGACTTTGAGGCATTTTGGAAATCCACGCTGGATGACGCGCGGGCATTCCCACTCAATGCGACCTTTGAAAAAGTGGATTATGGCCTCGTCGCCCAGGACACCTTCGATGTCACGTTTGCAGGCTTTGGCGGGCAACCCATCAAAGGCTGGTTAATCCTTCCCAAGCAGCGTGCCGGAGGGTTGCCCTGTATTGTGGAATACATCGGCTACGGGGGCGGGCGCAGCTTTGCGATTGACTGGCTGCTCTGGGCAAGTGCGGGGTATGCTCACTTTGTGATGGATACGCGCGGCCAAGGCAGCAGCTGGTTGATGGGGGATACAGCAGATCTTTACGCGGACGGTGGCAATGCCCATTATCCCGGCAATATGACGCATGGAATTCTTGATCCTAAGCATTACTATTACCGCCGCGTCTTCACAGATGCCGTCCGCGCCATCGAGGCGGCGCGCAGCCATTCGGATGTAGATGCCTCTCAAATCGCCGTAACCGGCGGCTCGCAAGGGGGAGGCATTACCATTGTTGTGGCGGGACTCGTCCCGGAGGTAGCAGCAGCCATGCCGGATGTACCGTTCCTGTGTCATTACCGCCGCGCGACGGAAATTGTAGATAGTTATCCCTATAAGGAGATCGCCGAGTATTGCCACGTGCACCGGGATAAAGTAGATACGGTTTTCCGTACGCTTTCGTATTTCGATGGAGTGAATTTTTCCGTTCGCGCAAAAGCCAAGGCTTTATTCTCTACCGGTCTGATGGATCAGGTCTGCCCGCCTTCGACGGTCTATGCTGCCTATAATTACTGGGCAGGAGAAAAAGAGATCAAGGTCTATCCCTATAACGGTCATGAAGGCGGTGCGAGTTACCAAACCATTGAAAAACTAAAATTTATCAAAAGCATTTGGTAAGAGCTCATGAGACTGCGTGTGATGACCTATAACATCCTAAAAGGTGGTGGAGGCCGGCAGAAATATATTCAGGATGTTATCCAAGCGGCAAAACCCAGTGTGGTTGTTCTTCAAGAAGTAACGGACGTCAAGATCTTAAAGTCGATCGCGCAATCTCTCGGAATGCAATGGTTCCTTGGGAAAGGAAATCAGAAGACAAAGGTCGCATTGCTGAGTAAGCTTTCTATTTTAAATTTCAGGAGTTACCACCCGCGTTTTCCTATCTGGCACAATGTGATCGAAGCAGAAATACGATATCAGCCCGACAGATCGTTTTTGCTCTTTGGTGTACACCTGATCCCTCATTTATGGCTTGGTTGCGAAATATGGCGATATTTGGAAATGAGGTACATTCTTGATCTCTGTAAGAGATATTCAGAGCGGCCCTTGCTGATTACAGGGGATTTCAACGCAATTGCACCGAGCGATCAAGTAATGATTAATTCCTCTACAGCGAGCATAAAGGCTATGCTTTTTTTACAGTCAAATCAGATTTTCCGGTTTTGTATTCAATCACTTCTTGCTGCAGGCTTTACGGACTCTTTCCGTTCTCTTCATCTAAATGAGAACGGATTTACGTATCCAACTCCTCAGCCGAGCGCAAGGTTTGACTATATATTTGCAAATCGGATGATGCAAAATGATCTGCAAGAATGCTGGGTAGTTCATGAACCAGATGAAGTGAGAAAAGCATCCGATCACTACCCGGTGGTTGCGGAATTTGGTTTGAATACTGAAAATAAAATAATTGGAATAGAAGCGTGACGATGACAGATGTAGTAATTGCAAGAATCGGACAAACAGAAGTCGGCGAGCATTGGG
>JBKPQD010000444.1:0-7295 GCA_046733915.1 Chloroflexota bacterium | reverse complement strand
GCCTGTTACCTTATTTTGAAGGCGGGCAACTGCAACCATAGTTCGGCGGAGTAGGTTCTAGGCAAAACTCCGAAATCAAAAGGCTTCGGAGTTTTTGCTTAAAAGATTTGGATCAGAGAATAAGCCTCAATTGCTGTTCGTGAACAGACTCCCATTCATTGACTAGGAAATACATATCATGCCCCGAAGGCCGTCTCGTCTTTGCCTGCGCCATAGATGCAGGCGAACGGGGTACGGTGTGTCCCGCCGAGAGAATGGCATCGACTTGAAATATTGTGTCTTAATACTTCCTTGAATGGATCATGCGCGCCTGCGCTGGATCATACTGAAGATGCCCAATCCCAATGCCAACACCGCGGCGATCCAGGCGCTGGTTGCGACCAAAGGCTCACCAGCCTGTTTGATCGCGATCCCGGCGAAGGACCAGGCCAGGACGAAGGCGTAGGCGCTGTCGCGGCGCGCGAACGTCATCATGACTCCTAACAGGGATGCAACCAGGATCATAATGACCGCCCACGTCTGCGGGGCAATGCCAAATCCATCCCAGTTGATGTAATAAAGATAATCGCTGATGTTGGCAATTGTAGCAACCGAGATCCAACCCAGGTAAACGCTGAACGGAATGTCCACCGACCATTTTTCGGTGGTATCGACAGGAGTTCGACCAACATCGAGCTTGAGATACGAAATAATCAACGAGACAAGCAAAGCAAGCATCACTCCCACACTCAGCCCGAACTGGTTGTAGTGCCAGCAGAATAACCACGCTGCATTAAAGACGCCGCTCAGGGCGAACCAATAGCCTAAGTTTCGCAAGCGCGGGTTCTCGCGCTGGGCAGGTCGCGCCTGGTAGACCGCAAAAGCGATCCAGCCAATGTAGATAATACCCCAGATGGCGAACACATACCCTGCTGGGACAAAGTACACTTTAAACCGGTCCGAGATCTCGCCGGTGTTCTGCCCATTCAATGGCAGGGCACTGGCAAGAATGTTGACCGTGAGTGCAAGCGCGACCGAAAGTATGTTGGCAAGCTGGCGGGTGGAGTCCTTTGACATTTTCCTCTCCTCATTTCAGATAGAGTGCACAGACATGCCAATCATATGGAAGATTCCTGTCAATTGCTATCAGCCTCGTTTGTACTGTCGCTACCTGGATAAATATCGGCTGCGTGGCGTAAGAGCGGCATCCGAAGACTATCCAAGCACGCGATATGCAAAATTGAGCATCAACTCCTGGTGCTTGATCTGTTGTTCCTGGGCACGCGAGCCATGCCCGGCATCGAACCAATGGACCTCGATCTGTTTACCTAGTGATTTCAATTTCTCTTCATACACTTTCATTTGTCTTGCTGGGCAACGCGTATCATTCGCACCCTGAATCACCAGGATGGGCGCTTTGACCTGTTCCGTATACGTGATCGGGGAGCTTTTGCGGGTTGCCTCGGGAACCTCGTCAGGCGCACCGCCGAAGAGGGCGCGTTGATAACCACGCAGCGAATCCGCTTCATCTTCATACATAGTCTTCCAATCGGCAATCGCCACTTCCGCCATGCCACCAGCCCACAGGTCCGGGCGGCGACCGATCGCCTGCAAGGTTAGATAGCCACCGTAGGATCCTCCGGTTAATAAGACCGCATCCGGTTTTGCAATCTGATTGTCCACCAGCCACTTATATGCAGCCGCCATATCCTGCACTTCTAAATCCCCCAGGTTACCCCAGACCGAGCGCTCGAAGTCTTTCCCGAACGTGGTCGAACCGTGATAGTTCACGCTGAAATAGGCAAAGCCGTGGTCCAGCCAGCACTGTGCGCCCGGCACAAACACCGATGGCATCACCGCCGTAGGACCGCCGTGCGTTTCGAGGATCGTGGGGAACGGTCCCTCGCCATCCGGAACAGCCAGCCAGCCCTGAATCGGATCTCCATTCTCGGATGTGAGCGAAATGGATCGAAAGGTTTTGCCCGCCGGCGCCTCACCCGCCTGGAGCACGACACGTTTTTGCTCGCCCGTCTTTTCGTCCAACGCGAGCAAACAGGACGGATGTGCCGCATCCTGCCAGGTTACCCAGATTTCGCCATCTGGCCTGAAAAACGCGGTCCAGGCGTTCACCGTCCCGGTAGGATGCTGGAGCTTTGTCGCCTCGTGCCGTCCAACATGATAATTGTAGAGCTGAAATTGCGCCTGATAGACCTGGCAGAGCAGAATGCGCCCGGCATCCTCGGACCACGCGCCGGGGAAGATCGCGCCCGGAATTTCATCCACCTGTAAGGGAGTACGCTCGCCGCTGCTTACGTCCCACAAGAAGGGCCGCTCGAACCCGGACTGATTCGAGACCGCCACGAGCCGCGTATCGCCAGCAACCGGTGAAAAAATGGCGTTCGTGATGCTGGCATTGTCATCGCAAAGCTCGCGAATGAGCTCGCCCGTGTCCGTGTTAATCGCCAGCAGCGAGAAATCCAGGTTGCGCGTGCGCTGGGTAGAACCGATCACGGCGATCCTGCCATCGCTCGACAAGCTGGGACCCTCGATGATTCCCTCGCTTTGATGAAGCAATTTGGGTTCCCCGTCGGCATGTTTCAGATAAACCTTGTACCCGTCTCGCCCGGCTGCCATAAACCCTACGATGCTCCCACGATGATTCTCGCTGATCGAAAACGAGCTGTAATCCGGCAATTCGGGAGAAATATCCTCGGGTTCGCCGCCTGCAAACGGGATACGTACATAGTGGCCCGTCTCATTGCCACCTTCATCTTTGAGATAATAAACGGCACTGCCGTCCGCCGAGATCACTCCCCACGTTATACCGGCTGGCTGGTGGGTAGCCTGTCTTAATTCCCCGCTGGAGACATCCCAGGTATAGAGCTGAAAAACTCCATCTTTGTTCGTGCAGACCAAGCCGCGTTCCGGGTTCAAGGATGCGGTAACGGCCCACAACACCTGGCTGGCACGAAAACGCTTGCGCCACACTGCATCAGGACTGAGATCCAACGCGTTCATAATTCCTCCTTAGAAGTAAAAGCGCTTCCATTGTTTATCAGGCATGCGAAATTTAGTGTAGCATTTTTCCCCGGCGATTACAACCGATGTATAAATTCAGAAAGTGGTTTTATCCGCCTCCAGTTCCAACTGCACATCGGTTAAGTGGTAAAGCAGGAAAAATGCAAGGAGTCCGGCCGTGATATCGAAGAACCCCTTGAGGTCGAGCAATAGCCCGGGACCAAGGCGATCCCCGAAGAGACTCGACAGTCCCTGCCCGATCAGCATAAATATAGACATGCTCGTCCCCAGCGCACCAAACACGCGACCCCGGTAGCGATCCGCCACATAACGCTGAAGCAGCGTGTCCACGCCGACCGAGAAACCTACAATGGGAATCCCTGCCAGGAGAAGCGCAACCAGCGCGACCGGGAGGGATGGCAGGTTCGCCAGGATCAAGATCAAAACGCCGTTGAGTGCCAGCAGCCCGGTCAGACGATTGGCGTGGATGCGATTCCCGAGCCACCCGATCAGCAAGCCGCCGATGAGCCCGCCGATCGCCTGTGCGCTGGTCAGCCATCCAAACTCGAGTGCCTCGCCGCCCAGTTTCTGACGGATAAAAATCACAAACATCACGTTGAAGACTCCTTCGGCAATGCCGGCAAGAGCCATCACCACGAAGATCACCGAGACGACGGAGTTTTTCATAATAAAGTGCAACCCGGCAAGCCAGTCCTGCCAGACCTTGGGTTGAGTTGTCATGGCGGAAGCTTCTGCATGCTCGCCCGGATTTTGGGAACCCAGGGACGGCTGCACAATCAATGCGATCATGATGCCGGAGATTAAAAACGAAACGGAATCGATCAGCACCACATTATGGAATCCGAACGAACCGAGCAACACACCACCGAGTGCCGGACCTCCCAGACGTGCCAGGTTGTTATTGAGAGAATTAAGAGAATTGGCTGCGACGAGATGCGACTCGTCCACAAGCTGGGGCAGCAGGGCATTTTCTGCCGGACCAAAGAATTGTGAAATGACCGCCTGAACGAATGCCATCGCATAAATGATCCAGATCCCTTCTGCCGAACGGACAAACAGGAGCAGGAGCAGCAGCACTGCGCGCGACAGGTCGGCAATGACCATTGTCCTCTGCCGGTCCCAGCGGTCGACAAATACGCCAGCGATTGAGCCCAGCAGGATGCGCGGCAAAGTCCCTGCCATGAACATGATGCCCGTGGCGAGCGATGACTGGGTAAGATTGTACGTATAAATGGGCAGGGCGATAAACAACACCCAATCGCCGATCATAGAGATCAACCCTGCGAACCACAATAAACCGAAGTTTCGTTGGCGTAGGAGTTGGAACATGGGTGAATTGTATTAGTTTAGCATGCCTTAGATGATTCCCCGCCTTATTCTGAGCCTGACCGGTGATGGTTAGCCACCACAATTCCTGTATGCCGAAACACAAGCCAGTAGAACATCAGTGCAAATATCACATATACAACCAACATCAATAAAATAGGGATATTAAGACTGTTGGACCAAAAATACTTGGCGAGAACAAGAGTCCCGCTGAAGAAGTGAGCGAAATTCCCCAGGGAAACAGGACGGGCATAGATGCCGCCGATGATGCTGTCCTTGGCTGTCCAGTTCATCAGCGCCATGGAAAAATACAGGGCGCCCATTACTTGAATCAACACAGGCAAGGGCTTTGCTATCGGCACATCCAGTATCGCTAGTATATTTTCGGGCGCGAATAATGCTACTACGCCTGCCAGCCCAAGCACCAGACTCGTAGATATCATCAAGAATCTTGTATTCATAGAAAATGCCTGAGGGAAATCATATAGTGTTTCCTGATCATACCCTATCTCCTGCTTAGACATCCCGTAAGGTAAATGCTCGCTTGGCATACAAAGGCTCGTGATGAATGCAGGGATAATTTAAATGTCCGCGCCCGAAGCGGAAGCCCTGTAGGTTAATCACCGAGTCCGTTTGAGCAGGCTCCACTGGGGAGGAAGGCTTGGACCTGCGCGCACCGATCACCAGTCTGCGAATTTCGATGAACGACATCTACGGCGTTCTTTTTCTTTGGTGGAATACTTGCTCATGATCCATCGTTATCCTGGGTTGAAATGATCCAGGTCTGGATCAATCGAATGTCATCTTCTCCTAATCGAAATTGGGCATTATGACATAAAGCAATTGTATTTTCGATTAATTTTGCAGCAAGCTTGGAAGTATCGACAGGAATCTCTTTCCCTAACTGATAGCCTGAATAGTACAAACCAGTCAGAATAAAATTTACTTGGGATCTTGATAAAGGTATTTCTTTCTCAACACAACGATCGCGTACAGTTTTCGAGGTGCGTGTCCATTGGTAGTTCTTATTTTCATTGATCTCTCTCGCGATTTCGTTGAGCACAATGGAGTAATGCTCCGGCATAAGGTAGGGGGTATCTGTCAGTTGATTGATTTTCCAGGCCAATGGCGCCAAATTGGGATGCTTTATAGAAAATGGACCGGCGGGAGCACTGAGAGGATTGACTACATCAGCCTGCGCTGTCGCTTCAATTGTGCCTTGTGGACCATGTCGCTTTGGATCATATACATATCCCGGAATATTTGATAGGAGTTTTAGGTTACCCAAATCCAAATGATTTAGTAGTCCCTTAAAGGTTTCTGCACCCAACCAATTCGAATTACGAATGTCTGGGCCAAAATGCTGCGTTACACCACCCGCAAGCGATGCCATAGTCACGGGACCGGGTGATTCGGAGACAATGCCTTGAATCCAGGCAGCAATGGCCTGCCGTACATCTTGATCTGTATTGTCCTGCTTATTTGGCTTGCGTGATACACGCCACGGATCATCTCCGGTGATTGTGATTAAGTCACTGCCGATCGCTACAACTGCTTCGGTCAAATTCCTCAATGACTTATATCCTAACCATTGATCGCTCTGCTTGAATTCGGGAAATTCACTATATATTTTGGGAAGCTCATTCGCCTCGATTCCCTGAGGTAGTACAGCAGCTTCATAAACTCGCTTCGCCATTCTTTCCAGGAGCGCTTTCGATACTCTAGGAGTTGCAGATGCCACTGACAACGTCATTTCATCCTCATCTGAGTAGCCAATCCCCAGGCCGTGACGAATAAATTCATCCGATGAGATCAAGTAATCACATGACGATTTATATGCGGGGGAAACATAATATCCGGCGGTAAGAACCAATGTGCGGCGGTTGTGCATTCGCAAACGCAGCAGGACCGGCGTAAAATCCGAATCCCCTGAAAAAATAATAAACTCTGTAAAGTTCGTGGAGTGGTTCAATGTATCCAGTACATCCATCACCAAATGGATGTCGGTACTGGTCTTGCCTCGAGCCGTGAGTGGAGGACAATCAACTACTTCGAAGGCAGAGCGAATAAAATAGGGCCGAAAATCAGCAAAACTCTGCGGATTTAAATAACAACGGCGGACAAGAATTCTGCGTTCCACACCTTCGGTGAGAGAATTTTCGAGCCAGCTTAACCATCGGTCCGGATTGGCTGCAAATTGATTGGCAATATCCTTGCCCTGTTGTTCCAGGCTGATGAATATATTATCAAAATCAACGAATAAGGCCGCCAGAACCGGTTCCTTGCTTATATTGTTGCCCATACGTCCTCCTGCTACCGTCATTATAAGTCTGTGACCGCGAAAACGAAAGCGAGAGACAGGCTGTATAAGAATGCAGCTGAATTCCCACGCTTCGATGAATGTTATTGTGTAGAGAATCTATCTTATGGAAGTGGTGGCATTGTCCTTTGTGACTTTGCTTTTTCTCTTTCAAATTTCCGCATACGCAGCCAAAGCCCGAAGGGCTGATTACGACGTCCGCGTTAGCATGGTTCCGCGCTCAGGAGCTTTCGCAAAGCATTCTCTAAGAACAACCCGCACAGATTCCCCGCTCAATCGTCGAGAACAACTTGGAACGGTGTCCCTCCACCACCGTCCCATCACGATTTCTTCTGCTCCTGTTGGCGCAATTTCTGTTTCTCCGCTTGCTGCTGTTCGAGTTGTAACTGTTCCTGTCGGTGACGTTTCTGCTTCTCCACCTGTTCCTGTTCCAATTGCAGTCGTTCCTGCTGTTTTCGTTTTTGCTTCTCTGCCTGTTCCTGTTCTACTTGTAGGCGTTCCTGTAGTTTCTTTTTTTGCTGCTCCGCCTGTTCCTGCTCCAATTGGAGTCGTTCTTGCTGGCGTTGTATCCGCTCCTGTTCTTGTTGCTGCTCCAGATCCTGTCGTTTTTTCTCTGTCATTATGATTCTCC
>JBKPQD010000443.1:0-4055 GCA_046733915.1 Chloroflexota bacterium | reverse complement strand
CTTGTAATCCGGCACGCGAGCGACGGACCGCGTTCGAGACCACGCGCAACGCTTCATCCTGCCCTACGACGCGCTCATGCAATCGCTCTTCCATGTGGATGAGCTTCTGCGTTTCGCCTTCGAGTAAGCGCGTCACTGGGATGCCGGTCCAGCGTGCCACGATCGCGGCGATCTCTTCGGTATCCACTTCCTCTTTAAGCAACGCGCCTTCGCTCTGCAATGTTTTGAGCTTGGCCTCTGCAGCTTGAATCTTCTGTTCAATCTCGCGTAAATCACCATATCGCAAGCGCGCCGCTTTTTCAAGATTTGATTCCCGCTCGGCACGCTCGATATCCAAGTTGGTCTGCTCCAGCTTTTCCTTTAATTCGCGCAAGCCCGAAATAGCTTGCTTCTCCGTTTGCCAACGCGCCGAGAGCGCTTTCGAGGATTCACGCAAATCGGCCAGTTCCTGTTCGATCTTGCCGAGCCGTTCTTTCGAAGCCTTATCCTTTTCCTTTTTCAGGGCTTCCCGCTCAATCTCCAGTTGCATGATCTGACGATCGACCACGTCCAATTCCTGCGGCTTGGAGTCGATCTCC
Organism: Chloroflexota bacterium; assembly: GCA_046733915.1. Lineage (GTDB taxonomy): Bacteria > Chloroflexota > Anaerolineae > Anaerolineales > Villigracilaceae > Defluviilinea. The sequence goes on along the minus strand of JBKPQD010000443.1, from coordinate 3,477 downwards.
GTACGCAGACGCGCTGCGGCTTCGTCGATCAGGTCAATCGCTTTATCGGGTAATTGACGATCGGCGATATACCGGTGCGATAGGGTCGCCGCGGCAATCACGGCCGCGTCGGTGATACGCACGCCATGATGGACTTCGTAACGTCCTTTGAGTCCGCGCAGAATGGAAATCGTGTCTTCGACCGTTGGTTCTTCCACCAAGACCGGTTGGAAGCGCCGCTCAAGTGCCGGGTCTTTTTCGATGTTCTGGCGATATTCATCGAGTGTTGTCGCGCCAATCAAGTGCAGTTCCCCGCGCGCCAGCATCGGCTTGAGCATATTGCCGGCGTCCATGGCGCCTTCCGCTTTGCCGGCGCCGACGACCGTGTGCATTTCATCCACGAATAACAGGATTTCGCCTTCAGATTCGGTGATTTCTTTCAACACAGCTTTAAGGCGTTCCTCGAACTCGCCCCGATATTTTGCACCTGCAATCAGCGCGCCCATATCCAGTTGGACCAGGCGCTTCTTTTTCAGACCTTCGGGCACATCCCCGTTGATGATGCGCTGTGCCAAGCCTTCGACGATCGCCGTCTTACCGACGCCCGGTTCCCCGATTAATGCCGGATTGTTCTTGGTGCGGCGGGTCAGAATCTGCACCACGCGGCGGATTTCCTCGTCCCGCCCGATGACTGGATCCAGTTTCCCTTGGCGCGCCATTCCGGTCAGGTCACGACCGTAGCGCTCGAGCGCTTGATATGTCGATTCCGGATTCTGCGACGTAACGCGCTGCGAGCCGCGCACCGACTTGAGAGCGTTGAGAATCGCATCCTTGGTCAGACCGAACGAGGCGAGCCGCTTGCCTTCGATCGACTCAGTCAGCCCGAGGAGAATATGCTCGGCCGAGACATAGTCATCCTGCATCCCTTTGGCGTAGCGTTCCGCAGCCTTGAGCACGTCGGAGGTGGTCTGCGCCAGCCCAACGTCCGCGTTCGAGCCATGGATTTTCGGCCGACGCTCAAGTTCGTGAGTCAGCTCATTCCGCAGCGACTGGACGCTACCCGCTACTTTCCCCACGATCGCCGGGACGACACCTTCATCCTGCTGCAGCAAAGCAAGCAGAAGGTGAGCCGGCTCGATCGACTGGTGGTTGTATTCCTGGGCTAGCTGTTGCGCATGAAGTATCGCTTCCTGTGATTTTTGTGTGTATTTATTGAGATCCATAGAGCCTCCAAAACATACTATTAAAAATATCTGAGCCCCAATATTTAATTCTAGAAAGCGAGTGTTTGATGTTTATTAGGAAAATATATGAGGAGGGTTAGAAGCATCAAATTTAGAGGAATAGTACGTGGACAGGCATATCGAGCTCCACTTCGTGCCCAGTTTGATAGAGATTTCCATTCTCGGGATCGATCTGGTAGACCACTACGTTCCGGGATTTCTGGTGCACGGCGACGATGAAACGGCCAGTCGGATCGAGCGCGAAGATCCGGGGCTCGTGTCCGTTGGATGGAACATGACTTTGGTAGGTCAGTTCTCCGCTATCGTGGTGTACTCGGAAACAGACAATGCTATCGTGTCCACGATTTGACACGTAGAGGTATTGCTCATCGGATGAAAAATGAAGATCTGCGCAGAAATTTTGCTCTGAGAAAGGTCCCGGCAACGTGGAAACAGTCTGTTTTCTTTCGAGCGTGCCTGTCGTTGGATCGTAGTGATAGAAAATAATGGTCGAGTTGAGTTCGTTGACCACATAGGCGCGACCACCTGCCGAACTAAAAAGGATATGACGCGGACCCGTGCGCGCCTCCACTTCTACCTCGGTATGGTTGTGCAGTTTCCCTTCCTCGAGATCCATGTGATAGATAAAGAGCTTATCGGCGCCCAAATCGGCGGCGAGAGCGAAACGATTGCTGGGGTCGGGAAGAATGCAGTGCGGATGCGGTCCCTTCTGCCGCTCGGGATCGGCACTGGAACCGATATGTTGAACAACATGCGAAGGCGGGTTTAGCTGACCATCCACCCCAATGGGGAGCATGGCGATGCTACCAGCCGTGTAATTGGCGACCAGAGCGAAACGCCCCGTCCGTTCGATACTGATGTAGGCAGGGTTTGCCCCACCCGAGCTTTGCCTGTACTGGATGTGGAATTTACCTTGTGAATCTCTTGAAATCACACTAATCCCCCCTCCAGGCTTGCCCTCAAATTCCTCCATTTCGTTTACGGCGTAGATCCAGCCGGAGTGAGGATGGACCGCCATATAGGAAACATTGGGCATATCCTTAATCAGACACTCGGAGGACAGCTTCCCCGAAAACGGATCCATCCGGTAGACATAGATGCCCTCGCTGCTGCTTTCTTCTGGTTCGGTATAAGTACCAATCAGTAATAAAGGGTCAGTGGAATTAGATGACACGTCGCTCAATCTCCTGTATGCAGACTCGTATTCAAGAGGAATAACGATGTCGAGCCGGATTGTTAACGCGTGTAAGCGTATCTATTTCCCCGATCCTACCGCTCAGATAGACAGTTCCCTAAAATCTAAGCGGGATAACGTTCTTTTAATGTTCAAGATTTGTATAATCAGCCCCCACCAGCGCAGACTTGCTCATGGCGCACAGCCACAAACTCCGTTCGCCAAAGATTTATATCTTACGAACGAGAAAAATGGATAACGGATTCCGCCTTGTAAACAATAATTAGCTCTGTCCGTTCAACCCGAATGCCACATGGTTGGGATTGACCAGGACCATTGGCGTTTGAATGGCTGGCATCTGCGTCAGGTAGGGATTTGTGATGGATACCTGGTAGAGACTCAGCCAGGAAACGCGCGCCACCTCGAGGCTGACTCCAATCTCCGTCTGGGTGGAAATGCGGATCTTGCCCTTCATTACGAACGTGCCCACCATCACATCCACTGTCTCCATCGTACGGTTGGCTTCTTCCGGGTCATAATCCAGAGGTTCTTCCGTCGGCGGCAGGGAGTGAAAAGCGATCAATTGAGAAGTTGGGTAAAACATCTCAGAATAGGTGAACGCCTTGACAGGACTTCCCCCAAAAACAAGCACCTGCGGTTTGAGAAGATGCATATATTTGGGCGCACCATCTGTCCGCAGCCAGATGTTCACACGCTGGACGCTATCCTTGACGACTACATCTCCTCGTACCACTGACTCATGGCCGTACAGCATGACGGGCATTGTTCTCTCATCCGGTCGGAGCATGTACATGAGGACTCCTTTCAGAGCATCCCACAATTTCCTTATAGCGAGATAAGCGCTTATCATTATACACTTGCCCGCTACTCCCCTCCCCGTTTATACTGTACGTGTGACTTGCAACTTCGAAAATTTACTGTAACGGAACCCCTACAAATGCATACAAAACGCTGGGTGATCAGCTCGCCTCTCACGCCACAAGCCGAACAAGGGCTGGTACGCTTTCCTCTCATTCTCAAACAAATCCTCTTTAATCGCGGTCTCGCCAACTACGAGGA
>JBKPQD010000442.1:0-4563 GCA_046733915.1 Chloroflexota bacterium | reverse complement strand
CGGCGACACGGTACATTCCTTCGTAATAGTCTGCCCCCGCTTCCGTGATCGAAATAAACCGGCCCGCCAGGCACATTCGCGGACCTGCAAACTCTCCGCCTCGAATCCATTGCCGCACCACAAATTCAAGCTCATTCCAACCGCCGAGATCGCGCACAGTTGTAATCCCGGCTGCAAGATTTTTCTGGGCATTGCTTAGAATCTTAAGAGCCATTGCGCCATCTTCCGCACGGAACTGGCTATCTGCTTCTCCCGAACCGGAAAGATGGACATGCGCGTCGATCAATCCCGGCAGGACAAATTGCCCGTGCAAATCCACCGTGACTGCTTCTGCTCCGTCCGTCCAGACGGAGGAGGAACCCGCATAGAGGATCTGTCCATCGCGTATGGCAAGGACGGCATTTGCCTGCGGTGCGCGTCCCGTCCCATCTATAAGCGTTATGTTCTTGAGAAGAATATCCATTCGAAGACCACCAATTCGGAAGAAGATTTGTGGAAGCGGCGTTACACTAATTTTATTCCGAAACGTTCACAGAGTGTGATGTTTGGAAGAAGGCCACATCCTGGCAGCGAAGGTCGATGACGGTTAAGAACAAAGTAATTCTATGATCCATGAACATTCACTTTGAACAATTGCCTATCTGTCTGATTTAGGGGTCTCATCTTTAATGGAATATCAGGACAGTAACTTGCCTGTCTCCTAACGCAGCATATTCCTCCACCTCATCCAATTGCGGGAGTTAACAAGCGATGTAATTCAAATTCGGCTTGTGCAGGGGAAATGGATAAAACAAATCCCCACTCCCCAAGCAGTGTGCTCCGAGACTGCTTCAAGATCGAATGGTCATTATTATTTAATGGCCCGACCTTTTGTTTCTGGTAGGCGGAAAGGTCGCGGATTATTTGACACAGAGATTCCGGGCGACCATCCGTTAGCAACTTAAGAAGGATGCTTTTACGTTCTAACCTGTCCTCGGGGAGTTTTTCACTTGGGCCGGTTAACAGCGCAAGCAATCGCTTGAACCGGTTTTTGGGAGTTGGAAATCGCAGTCTGCTTTCCAATTGATCATCTGCCGGAACCCAGACCATCATGTCTTTTACCTGAACTGCATAATAGAGAGACTTCGAACCATACAAATCTCGTTCTTCTAACCGAACGATCTGGCCAAGTCCATAGGTCCAATGCATTACTGTGTCACCATCGTGGAAATTCATGAGCAGCTCCTTTTACGATCGAAAATGAAACACATCAATTATTCTCGTTTAACCAGCAGAGCATCGTCTGTATGCGGAGAGTAGCGATGGAATTACTGGTATCTGCGTCATCTGGCTTCCAGGTGCGCTTATGATTCAAAAATTCACGAATGAGATTTGCTTGGCGACGGGAGGCGCCATCGGAGCACTTTATTAAATGCAGGTATGCCTGACCACAGCCAGGCTTTCGAGTCTATAAAAAAAGGAAATCCAATTCCCACACGGCTGCAGGCATGCGATCTAGAAAGCTCCTGAAGAAAAATCGGCTGCGGTATATCGTGCTTCTCAGCCAATCGGGCTTCTGACCCACACGTCCTTATTTCCTGGAAGTGATCCCATCCTTGCGGCTATCGTATTCCTGCTCCGAGATATACCCCTTCTCGCGTAGTTCCTGATTTCTTGCGAGTTGAGCTTCGACATTGCCGCGCTGCTTGGTATTGTACAGGACGGCGTTGTCGAGCACAAAATTATGGTTAACAGCCGCACTCTGGCCATTGCGGAATAATGGTACGAGCACGAACAGCAACAGGATGCCTATGCATACGCCTTGAGGCAGTGGAAAGCCAGTCGTATTCTGGAAAATATTTCCTATCACGACCAGGACGGCGATCGCAGCCATTCCGATAATCAGTGTCTTGATGAAATGCCCGCGATCGCGGTTCACGTACCAATAACCTGAGCCCGGAACCAGCATGTTGAACAGCCCCGCGAGCAGTGGATTCTTCTTGTCCATGGCAAACTCCTTTTCTGGAAGGGAAGAAAAGCCTGCCGGAATTCCCCCGCGTGCAGGCGATACCTCTCAATATCATTGTAGCACTTTGCGGGCGTAGATGCTCAATTCGTTTCCATCATCCAAAAGACCAACAGCGTACCTTTTACGGCTCAAAGATTGGAGCAGCGGTAACCCGTTGTTCTCTGGGTCTTGCCAGGCTAACCTTCAAGGCATGCTCACCTAATGTGTAGGCATTAAACATGCTGACAGCCTTATCCGCTTCGCTTTGCGCGCTCATGGTTATGAAGGCAAAGCCCTTGGGCTCGCCGCTCTTGCGGTCTTTGATCACTTCTGCAACAGTCACTTCTCCTGCCTGGGTGAAAAGCGCCTTCAGTTCCTCCGGCGTTGTTGACTTTGAAACATTCCCTACATATAGCTTGGGTTCCATTTTATTTCTGCTTTCTACCCGAAAGGGCACATGTCTGGCAGGACTACCAGGATAATAAATACCGCCAACCCTATAACAGGCTGACGGCTCTCACACCATACAAATCCAGTTATTCAATCCACAAGGATTACGTTCAGATTAAGACAATTCGAGTTTGCAGCCGTTAGACCGTAGTAGGCTTCACGTCGAGTTGGCTAAGGATTGCCATCAACCCCGCGCCGTCAGTCGGCTCGTTGACCCATGACGTGATCTTATTCTCTTTAACCGTTACCTTTGTCTTTTCATGCTTGGCAGAGAACGTCTTGTCGGTGGCAGGGATCACACCCATGTTCAGGTTCGTCAGATCGAATGAGCCCGTATGTGTCCCGCTGAGTTGCGAGATGGCTCTTACTACATCACCGTCTGCGCCAATCACCTTGAAATGATAGTCCAGGTCCGGGAAGGCGGTCTTCAAGCGAGAGCTCATTGTGATCCAGGCTTCCTTGTTCATTGGTTCCGGAACAGGTCCGCTGAATTGAAAATCGTCGGAGAGCATGGATTTTGCAGTCTCAAAATCACCCGTCTGGACGGAGTCCATGAGGGCTTGTACCGTTTCTCTTTTATTCAAAATGTTTCCTTTAATCCTGATCGAGCTGGTATGGAGCAAATGGGCGTGGATATTAATGGACATTCCCTATGGAACATCCTCCATTACCCCCAATTGATGCCGGTATCAGTGTAACACACTATTGGGTCAAAATACGCGGGAAGATAAAACCGGATCCCCTCGAGTACAAAAGGGGGAATAAAGTTTATGTCTGGGAAGGGCTGATGGAGGCGCATGGTTTCTTTCGATGTCCTTCGAGGGAATGACAAAACATTTTCCTTTGCAGTAGAATCAATACGTAGTTAATAAAACCTACGTGGAAAACAAGATGAAGGAACGTTTACCCTATGCAACAGAGCTCTGAAGAGGAGTACCGAAACATCTTTGAAGCCGCGAGCGACGGCTTGGTGCTCTATGATATCGAGACGGGCTCCGTGGTCGAGGCCAACCGTGCCGCCTGTGAGATGCACGGTTATACTCGCCAGGAATTTATGGGGCTGGATCCGGCGGCCTTTATGCTTCCTGAAGAACATGCCTTGTTCAGGAAAAGCCTTCGGTCGGCTGAACAGGAGAGTGTGTCCGAAACGCTCGCCGTTCATATACACAAAGATGGCTCACGGTTCTATGTCGAAGAACGCAGCTCGCTGATCAACTATAAAAGCCGACAGTGCCTGTTGAGCGTCATCCGCGATGTCAGCCCGCGCATCCAAACAGAAAGGGTACTCAGCAGCCAACTAGATGCCCAAATGCGCGAACAGGCGACTCTGCTCGCCATCTCCCATACCCTGGCATCCACATTGGAGTTTCAGCCGGGCCTGATCCTCGAGCAGTTACGACAGATTATCGAGTATTCCCATGCCGGATTATTTACGCGGGAAGACTCGATGCTGGTCACCCTAGCCATGCGCGGGACGCCGCAGTTGGAGGGATCACCGCCGTTCCGTATCCCCTTGCGGGGGCCGGAAACACTGGCTGCGCTATTCAACGGGCACCAGCCTATCCGGATCGCGGAGGTGTGGAGTGACAGCCCGCAAGCGCGATTCTTGCGTGGGCTGCTGGAGGATGGGACGTCTGCGTTGCTTGAAGGGATGCACTCGTGGATGTGGGTGCCGTTGGCAGTGAAAAGCCGCGTGATCGGCGGTGTAGGTATTGCCCACGAGCAGCGGAATTACTTCACTTCACATCACGCTGACCTGGCTCTCAACGTCGCCGACCAGGCTGCGATTACTCTGGTCAATGCGGAACTGAATAAACAGGCACAGGAGTTGGCGGTGCTGGAGGAACGACAGCGCCTGGCACACAACCTGCATGACGCCATCAACCAATCCCTGTTCTCGGTGGGACTCATCGCCGAGGTCCTGCCGCGCTTATGGGACCGCGATCAGGAGGAGGCACGGCGCTCCCTGGAAGACTTACGCAAGCTGACCCGCGGCGCGATGGCAGAAATGCGCGCCCTGCTGGCTGAGCTGCGTCCCTCGACGCTGACCGATGCCGAGCTGGGCGATCTGCTGCGCCTATTGGGAAATGCATTCACAGGACGCACAAATATCCCGGCCAACGTAA
>JBKPQD010000441.1:0-3615 GCA_046733915.1 Chloroflexota bacterium | reverse complement strand
GACAGCACTTCTCGCGTTATATCATCCGAACCGGGTAAAGATTTTCTTTCGCTGCTCATGCATCTCCCTTTATCCGAGCGGAATATAGGTGCCGACCACGCGGCGCTGCGGCTTGAAATATTCATTGGCGACGCGCTGCACGTCTTTGACGGTGACCGAGGCAAGCCTCTCGAGATAGGTTTCGAACCATTCGTAATTGGCAAACATCTCGGCGTAACCCATCCAGAATCCCTGGTTGGTGACATTTTCACTGCCGTAAGCAAACAAGGCGCGAGCCTGTTTGATGGCACGCCTGATTTCTTCCTTGGATACTTTCTCATCCTTTACGCGTTGGATTTCCTTATCCAGAGCTGCCAAGGCTTCTTCTGCTTGGCGTTTGGGATGAACCGTCATTGTGATCGTATACAGGAAAGGATCGATCGTCGCTTGTGCGCCGCCATGCACGCTGACCACGATTTCCTGATCGACAAGAGCGCGGTACAGGCGGGAAGTTTTGTTGGAGATACCCCCGCTGAACATATTCAGATTGCTGGGTCCGGCAAGCAGACTGTCGAGCACACTTAACGGGAAAAAGTCTGGATGAGAAGCGGATGGAAAACGGTAACAAATTTGAACGTAGCAGGTTTCGCCCGGTCCTTCCACCGAGAGACGCACCTCCCCGTTCTGAGCCGGTTCAGGGCGAGCAAGGCGCGCCGGTTCAGAACCAGCAGGAATCGGCTCAAACAATTCACGTATCCGTGACAACATGGATTTCGCATCAAAATCCCCAGCCACTGCCATCACCGCGTTCTGGGGCACATAGAAGGTACGATAGTGATGATAAAGATCCTCGCGGGTCATGGTTAGCAGGTCCGCCATATCGCCAATGACCTCATGATGATAGGGATGAACGCGAAACGCGGTTTGCTGGATCGCCTCACCGAGAAGAAACAGCGGCTCGTTCTCGTTGCCCTCCCGCTCGGAGGTAATCACGGTCCGTTCTGAGGCAATCTCATTCGAATCGAACTGGCTGTTGACCATCCGGTCCGCTTCGAGGCGCAGGGCGAGATCGATTTTATCGGCAGGCATAGTTTCGAAGTATGCCGTCCAATCTATATAGGTAAAGGCGTTCCACGTGCCGCCATCGCGCGAGATCGATTTATCCAGCACGTTGGATGGGAATTGTGGTGTGCCTTTAAACTGCATGTGCTCCACCCAATGCGAAACACCGGTCCGCCCGGGCACTTCATCGCGCGAACCCACTCGGTACCATAGCCAGGATGAAACAATGGGAGCGGTGTGAATCTCCTTAAGAAACACTCGAAGCCCGTTAGAAAGCGTCGTTTTGGAAACCGTATCATTCATAAAACAATAATTTCGCTCCTTATTATTAATTACGGACAAACCTGCGCACCAGCGTAAAAAGCCTGCGGTTGCAGCATGCAATAGTATGGCTGTACAGTTTGTCGCAGCCTCGTAAAGGGCTCGTGCAGTTCCGTTTCATTGAGTGGAATACGGACAGGCACATCGATGTGAACAGGCACATTGTTTTGAACCGGCAGATTGAAACCAAGGTCGACAGACAAGGGTGTCCCTGCGGGCAGCGTGATGACAGCCTGTCGGGCATCGAGAGTGAAATTGTTCTCGTAAATTTGCACACGGACGCCTTCAATGCGCGCATCCTGCGCCAGCGTGATCGTCTGCTGAGTCAAATTCACGGGCACGGTAAGATTGAGCGGAATATTTGCATCTACCGGGATCACCCTCGAAATCGTCGCGCTGTCCATCGCCGCAAAACTGGCATAGAACTCGCTGAGCAAGCCAGCCGCCTTGTCCGTGGCGACGGGGCGAACTGATCCCAGCATTCCCAGCAAGATAAATACCAAGGCAATAAGAATAATATTCACCACAATAGACAGGGTGCTGGCAATGGTCCAGAAGGCGGGAAGGAACTTGTAGCGCGGATCCACATAAGCATATTCTTGCGCTACGGGCACAACAGTCACTGGCGGCTGGGCACTGTCTGCACGCGGCAGACGAGATGTGACCGACTCCTCCTCGCTGGCGTTCAGAATTCTTCTAAATCTGCTAGGTTCGTTCGGATTGGAAGAAGGGGTAGGCATACGACCTCCTAGTTGGATGAGCTATCTTAGCATAGTTACACAGATTTCAACCCTATTATTTTACCGCCCTCGGTCCATGTAGCGTTTGAAATGTTCATTTAAGTTTTGTCTTGGGTCATTGTACCATCCTGTAACCTTCCCGGCACTGCAAACGTACCATCTCATCTTGTCCGATGATTCCCTTTTGGCTATAATCAGCCCGCCTAAGAAAAACTCAGAGTTTCTTTGGAGGATGAGTGACCAATCAATTTTTTGTGGCTGTGATCGGCGCGGGACCGGCAGGGTTATTCGGAGCGCGTGAACTTGCCAATCTGGGTGCACGCGTAGTCTTGTTCAACCGTGATATCAAACCGGGGGGACTGGCAGAATATGGAATTTATCCCACCAAATACACCATGAAGACCGGCCTGCGCAAGCAGTTTCGCCAGGTGATGGATTTGCCGAATCTCGACTATTATGGAAATGTCACCGTCGGATCGCAGGGCGACCTAACTCTCGACGATCTGCGCACACTTGGCTTCCAGGCGATCCTTGTCACGGCCGGTGCGCAGGGGACAAAGTGGCTCGGCTTACCTGGGGAAGACCTGGAGGGCGTGTATCACGCCAAGGATGTTGTCTATTTTTATAACCACCTGCCTCCCTACAGCCAAAAGCAATATTTGTTTGGAAAGCGGTGTGCTGTGATCGGCGCGGGAAATGTAATGCTGGACATCACCCACTATCTGAGCCGCGAACTTAAAGTAGAAGAGGTGATTGCTGTCGTACGGCGCGGTCCGGCTGAGATCAAGTTCGATAAGAAGGAAATGGAATATGTGATCGACAACCTCGACCAAGCCGCGCTGGATGCTGAGATCGCCCGCGTGACGCCGATCATGCAGGCGGTGGGTCAGGATCCGGCAGCGGCGCGCGCCTCCATATTGGTAGCACTTCCGAAGGCACTACCGAAAGTCTCGAATACGCGTTTCCGTTTCGAATTCCTTGCCTCTCCGGTTCAAATGATCGGCGACGAAAATGGACGTGTCCAACAGGTGGAATTGGAAGACAACATCCTCATGCCCGTAAACGGGGACACGAAAGCCAAAGGAACCGGCAATAAGCGCCGGCTGGATGTTGAGACCGTAATCTTTGCCATCGGCGATAAAGTGGACGATACCTTCGGTCTGCCTGTCGAATGGAATGAATTCATCAAGACCCAGAATCCGCGCTTTCCCATTGACGGCAACTCCTACGAGTCCACGTTCGAAGATATATTTGTCGGCGGCTGGTCGCGCAAGGCAAGCTCGGGCCTGGTTGGCTATGCCCGCAAGGATGGTACTAACGCGGCAAAAGCCGTCTGGCAATATTTGCAGCAGACCAAGCAGCCGACGGAACCTAATCTCGAAGCAGTTACAAGAAAACTTAAAAGTCTGGGGAAACCTGTGGTGGTCAAGGACGATATCAAACGGCTGGAAGCGATCGAGCAAGCCGAAGCCCAAAAACACGGGTTGGAGGAATTCAAATACCGGGGCAACGA
>JBKPQD010000440.1:0-6889 GCA_046733915.1 Chloroflexota bacterium | reverse complement strand
CTGAAATCGTAATTTCCTCGTATAGGGGTTGTAACCGCAAACGTTTCGCCAGGTTGGCGGAGGCAGTGTTATCTATTTTATGGCTATAAAAAGGAACCTTGTTGGCGGAAATCAAGCTCGCCGCCCAGGCACCGGCTACCTTTTGTGCAAAACCGTGGCGGCGATACTCACCATCTGTGAATACCCAGGCTTCCCCGCAAGCATCATTTTCGCGCGTCGACACACATGCCGACACGATCCTGCCGTCACGCTCGATGCCATACACGTCTTCAGCAAAACCGTCAAAGTCAAATGCATGAACTTTCGGATCTCGTTTGGAAAATTGTTTGACACCGTCGAATAGCAGAGATTTGTAGTTCTCTGTAAAGATATAAGTTTTATAGTGACCTACCTCCACGTCGAAACCGCGCGAACGCAGCAAGTGGAGGATCGAAGAAACATTCGGAAACTCCATGCACTGGATCAGCCGATCGAGCTCCTGCCACAGCTCCGGTGCGAGCGCTTCATCATAATAGGCAACGTGTTGGCGATTCGAAATAGATCCGATCAGCACGTATGGCAGAGCTTCGCCCGGAACTACTTCCACCTGGCTGAGCAAATTGCCATGGACGACTTTCTTGCCTTCTAATCGCAACTGGAGATGTAAATAATCAAGCGAGTTCATTCTGGGGCACGCTCAATGTTTTCAGCCGTCCCATCTCGGGCCAAACCCGTGCCACAATGAGTACGACGAGGATCGTCCCGATGCCGCCTGCGACCACGGCTACGATAGGACCGAGTAAAGAGGCTGCCAACCCGGATTCAAAGCTTCCGAGCTCATTGGAGATGCCAATAAAAATGCTGTTCACAGCTGAGATGCGCCCGCGCATTTCATCGGGAGTTTGGGTCAGCAGCAGGGTTCCGCGGATGACGACGCTGATGTTATCGAATCCACCGATCAACGCCAGCATGGCAACCGACAGAATCAAGGATCGAGAAAGACCGAACACAATCGTTGCCAGTCCAAAACCGGTCACCGCGAAATACAGGTTTCTGCCGGCATTCTTCATCGGCGGCAAATGCGCGATCAAAAATGCCATGACCAGCGCGCCAACGGATGGAGCGGCGCGCATGATGCCTAATCCCTGTGCGCCAACTTTGAGGATATCGGTGGCATAGATGGGCAGTAATGCCACTGCGCCGCCGAATAAGACGGCGAACATATCCAGTGTGATCGAGGCAAGGACCACCTTGGTATCACGCATAAACCTGAAGCCCTGTGTTAACGATCGCCATGTGGCGGATTTCTCTGCCAGCGCAAGTTCGCGACCTTTGATCAGCATAAGAAAGATACAGAAGACCACTGCCGCAAGCGCGTCGAAGATGTAGATAAAGGTCACAGAGTTGAAGAAGCCGATGAGAAGGCCCGCCAGTGCAGGTCCGGTAATCGAGGCGAGCTGCCAGGTGGAGTTGCTCCAGGTTGCCGCATTGGTAAACAGGTGTGGAGGAACCGTCTGGGGCAGCAGCGTCGAAGAAGCCGGGTCATTAAAAGCGCGGGCAATGCCAATCCCCAAGAGCAAGACGTAAATCCAATATAAAGAGCCCTGCGTGTAAGATAGCCAGCCTAGTCCCAGCACACACAAGGCGAGAAAAAGCTCGGTGACTAAAACAATACGTTTGCGATTATATTGATCCGCCACATGACCGGCCGGGAGGGATAGCAAGATGACGGGGATGACTTGCACCAATCCCACCATACCTAATACAAATGCCTGGTGGGTGCGCAGCCATAACTCCCAGCCGATGGCGAAGGAAAGCATTTCATTCCCGAATGACGTGATAAAGCGACCCGTAAGCAACAGTCGAAAGTCTTGGTTTCGGAGTGCCTCATAGGGGTCGTGACGTTGTCCATTTTCAGAAGACATATTTACCTTTGCAGGGTGCTCCCCCATACGCATCCCGCGAATTTGAACCGGGTTGGCAATCCATTCAAAAATTTACGGACGGAGTAAACAGACAGCATTTGAGATCGGTATGGACTCCAACAAGATTTGGGGCAACCAACACATCCAATGAATTGACCTGCGATTTAGATTATCGTAGTGCGAGTAGCGCAACAACATATGTAGGGCGATTCTGAATTTTATCCGCTATCCTAGGAGGGGTATCCTGCAACTTGGTATGGTTGCGGCACGAGTATGATACCATTCCCACATGGACCACGAAGACCATGTCAATCTCCTGCGCCCGGCAAATTTACCTCGAGGTGGCACGTGGGCAGATTTTGGCGCAGGCAGCGGCGCGTTCACTTTAGCCTTGAGCGAGCTGGTGGGATTAAAGGCTGAGATTTATGCCATTGACAGGGATCGTGCCGGGTTCACGAAATTGGAACAATCCCATCGCGACCGTTTCGGCACCTCGCAGAACATCCATCCCGTCCGCGCCGATTTTACTGGCACGCTGCACCTGCCTCCACTGGATGGCATTGTGATGGCAAATTCCCTTCATTTTTTCAAGCAAAAAGAAAAAGTACTGCGCCATGTACGCTCCTTTTTAAAAATGAACGGTACGCTTTTAGTCGTGGAATACAATGTGGACTCGGGAAATCTGTGGGTGCCATATCCTCTGTCGTTCGAAACGTATCAGGAGCTGGCGCCCCGCGCCGGATTCAGCGAGCCGCGTTTGCTCGGAAAAGCACCTTCCAGGTTTTTGAGGGAGTTTTATTCGGCGATCACATATCGGGTAGATTTACAAGTCCCCGAAAGCTGATTCACCTAGCGTCGCTTGAAGAACTGCACGTCCTTCTCATGCTTCTTGGCGGCTTCACGCGTGTCAAAGGTGCCAAGATTTTTCCGCTTCCCAGTTTTCGGGTCTTTCTTCTCAGAGTAGAGTCTGTACTTGCCTGATTTTAGTTTTCGTATCATCTCAGCCTCCGGAGGTTGTAGTGAGTTATTTGCTATAACGTCCTGGTGCGGAACGCATTACGCTATTATTTCACCGTCAGCCAGACTCCCATGAGTACGACAGCCAATCCAATCACACGCGTAATATCCAGAGTGCGGACGGAGGCGCCTAAAAGACCAAAATGGTCGAGAAACGTCCCGACCAATAACTGACCCGCCACGATCGCAGTGATCGAGGCGGCAATACCGACGCGGGGGATCATGTAGCTGATCGCGCCGATAACGATCAGACCAAAAATCCCTGCGCCGAGGGCATACCAGGGCACACTTCGCCACTGCGCCAATTTTCCGCCGCCATATAAAAGCAAAAGTGGCAACAAGGCGATGATCGCTCCACCCAAATGGACAATAAATACACTTTCGAAGATCCCGAGCCGCTGGCTGATCATGCTCGCCATGGGACTCTGCAGTCCCACCGCCGCGCCGCCTGCCAGACCGATCAGGATGATAAGGATAATGGGTTCCATTCAATTCTCCTTGGAAGCTGAGTTGGGGAATTTTATCAAGTAACTAATGCCTCTATGCTTGCCACCTGGCGTGGTTTTTCGATCAGATTCGCCGGACGTCTGCCGGTCACTTGCGTCGGAGCAGGACTGATTTGCTATAACAGTTCTAGGAACTGCTTCGTTTGTTTTTATACGCATGGTTTGGTGTAGATACGTACATGCGGAATCTGAGGAGTATATGAAATGAAATTTCGTCCGCGCAGACTCTGGATCGGCGCGTTGCTGCTTCTCGTACTCAGTTCATCCTGTAATTTACCTGCTCAAACGCCACCTGCCCCTCAGGGAACGATACTTCCACCCGGTCCGATTGCCACCGACACACTGTTGCCAACTACCATGAACGAGGTGACACCGACGGTATCCATTCCGGTGACGGGCATGGAAGCCGTCTCCTTGCAATGTCAGTTTTGTGTCAATGACGAGACGCACGCCCTGCTGATTATGCCGGAACGCGCTTCTTTTCTGGTATCGGATCCCGTAATTGGAGTCAACTGCCTGACGGCCAAAGTGGTCAATAGTCAGCGAATTGTGCTCTGCCGCGGCGCGAAGCAAACCACCTTCACGTTCAACGTGTGTATTGATAATTCGAACTGCATTCAACTTCCGATTACGCTACAGGACTGTCCACTGGGTCAACAAGCGAATGTCGGCAATCCGGCAGTAACATCCATCCCGTTCACGCAGCTCGTTCCCACCGCGGTCAATACGCAAGCCCCGCCTCTGTCATCCACAAATACCTCGATTCCTGCACCGACCCAAGTGGTGGTTGCCCCGCCTACTGCGACACTGGTTGGCAATGCTCCTTTTCTACAGCCAACGCGAGGCACCCATGCGCTGCCGCCACAGACGGGCGCAGGAATTCAAGACCCGGCAGAATTTACTCGTTGGTACTTTGCGTCGGTGTGGCAGGTACGAAATTATCAGGACTTATGGGACAACTATCTCACCACCGCCTTCAAAAGCCGGGTCAGTTCCGCTGGCTACGAGGAATATGTGCAATGGTGGAGTTCGGTGCAACGCGTGGACGTGAATTCGGTAGATGTGCTCCAGAATGATGGGGCACGAGCCTGGGTCCGTGTGAATGTGACGTTCACGATGAAGGATGGCCGCGTAATCAGCAACCAGGAATACGATTATTCTCTTCTGTACGACGCTACCCGCCGGACCTGGATGTTCGATTACCCTGCGACTTAGTCGGAGCTCTGGAAGACGCATCGCCCCAATTTCTGATTTTCCAGCAGGAGCCAAAATTTCACGTCCTTTTGGTGTTCTATAGTTCGTTGCGATTACAGTTTAATTTCCTGCACTTTATAACAATATCTTCTTTGCCCTCGTTTGATTCATATGAGTAAGGAATATGAGGGGAATTTGATGAGAAATCACACGTTAACACGGTCGAAATTGATTGGAGGAGTTTTTGAAATGAAGAAGTCTTCGTGCCCGATTTTAATAGGACTGTTTATGCTCATCCTGTTAAATTCGGCGTGCACAGCACTCGCACGAACAGAGCCTACTGCGATAGGCAGCATAGTTCCTACGACTCGGACCGCGTTGCCGACCTCGAATAGCTTTACCGCTACGAGCACGCCGATCACCCCGATTATCCCAATTACAGGCGAGAATGTCGTGGAGATGCAGTGTCAGTTCTGCGTCAATGATTCCACGCATGCGATCTTTATTTTTCCAGATTTTGCGATTTTCGATGTCGAAAGTGCATCCCCTGTCACCTGTATGACAGCTGAGGTGATCAACGGCCAGCGCGTGTTGGTTTGTTATGGCCAGCAAAAAACAACGTTCAACCTGAAGATTTGTTCGGATACTTCCAACTGTCTACTGTATCCGGTGGCGTTGCAGCCTTGTCCATTGATCCCCAACACGGGAGGGACCAGCACGACTGCCACCCCGATGACTCCGGTGTTCCTGACGGCCATCAATACACTGCGACCACCTTCCTCGAACACAGGGCCGACGGCTGCTTCGCCGACACCCGCATTTCCTACCGCGACAGGCATCCCGACGCTGCCCCCTGTTCTGACGACGGTCGCGCCCCCGTCAATAGAACCTCCGCAGCCGACCGCAGAACCGAGAGCCACTCCCACGCCGAGGCCCACCCACGAGCCGAATCCTACTCACGAACCGAATCCTACCCACGAACCAAAGCCCTCCAAAACTCCCAGACCCACCCAAGCCCATGGGCATGTTTCGAGGACTCCCGGACCCTGAGCAGATAACGGGCAGCGGAATGGTCTCGTTTAGAGCTATAGAAAACGGAAAGAGATGACTCGCGTGGACGATTTTATGTCAGATTCGATCAGGACCGATCTGAATCCCCAGTATGAAAGCGATTCGCAATTTGTTTCTGAACGCTAAGAAAGGAAAGTGAACAAATTGCCTACCAGTTTGAAGGAGTAAGAAAGTATGAAGAAGATATTTTTCTTTGGAGCTCTCGTTTTGGTATTGATTACCGCCGCATGCGGAGCGAACTCGGGAGCGAATCCTACACTCGTCGGAACGGTGCTGCCCGAGGTCGCCACCAATACTCCCTTCGGTGGATTAGGCACGGGAACAGTCGTTGCCACAAATACAGCGCCGATCTTGGAAACGCCCACCACAGGTCTGGAAACGCCAACGCCAGGTGTAACCACCCAGGTTCCTACCATCGTTGGTTCGCCCGCTGGGGGAACAACACCGACGGCGGTCATCCCTGTCACCGGTTTGGATATTATGCCGGTCGAATGCCAGTTCTGTGTAGATAATATGGCACACGCTCTATTGGTGCTGCCGGACACAGCAACCTTTGAAGTCATTTCGCAATCGACATCCACAACCACCGGAAACACCACCACAACCATTAACACCAATTGTTCCACGATCGAAGTCAACAATGGAAAACAGGTTGTTCTGTGCAGTGGCCCAGAGAAGACAGCCATCAACCTGAACGTCTGTGTCAATTTGAACAATGGCAATACCTGCACAAATTATCCCTTACAGCTTTTGGCTTGTTCTCTGACACAACCCGCTGCACCGGCACCTAACAAAACTCCGAAAGCTCCCAGCACATCATCAACATCCTATCCGTAATTGTTTCCGCGCCTAGTGTGATGACAACGCTCTGATTAAACTGTTGAATGAGTGCCCTGAGATGATCTCAGGGCACTCATTTTGAATAACCTAATTTATATTTGCCTTTGGCACTTTCATTCTATTTAGGGAACTGGAACCCCAAAACGCAATTGCGAATTCAGTCCACCGGCAGTGGCATTGTTGTACCAGGGGAACCAGTAAGTCGTGCTCAGCTCATTGCCCGGCATGCCATTGCCCACCGACAACCCCATGAACTCGGAGTAGCTCGAATAAGTCGGGTTGGTCTTCAAGTTCACCCGCATCGAAGCGATGATCGGCACCCCAGCCGACGAGAACACTTCCACTGGTCCGCTGTCG
>JBKPQD010000439.1:0-6011 GCA_046733915.1 Chloroflexota bacterium | reverse complement strand
CATCCCTTTCCTGCGCCGCACCGATTGAGTTGAAGTAAAGTTCCATCAGTTTGGCGCGCGCTTCTCCTTCGCTAATGTGCCGCGCCCGCTCGGGCAGATCTGGGTAATGACGCGGGACAACGTCATAGATAAAAGCATATTTCCAGGCCCCCGCTTTGGCGACACCAGTGGGCAAAATCTTGAAATCTGCCTGCAGAACTTCGAGCGCCTTGTTGAATTCGGAGTCTTTGGCGTTCATTAATTTGGATACGCTCCGCAAATCGATGGTGTGCATCGCGCCTTCATTGAGCAACACCTCATAGACTTGTTTAGCGGCTTGCGGCAATCTTCCTTCTTCATAGGCAAGTAAATAATCTTCTTCCGGTGATCCATAGTTTTCAGACAAAGCATAAAAATAGGGAGCGACATCCAGGGAGATCATGGTCGCTTTTTTGCGCAGGATTTTCCCGTAATACCAGATCTTTTTTCCCAAAGCGTTGTCCTTCCAACCCCATGTGATATGGCCCGGATCATCGTGGTTGTCTGCAACCAGGCGACTCCCGGCGACAGCTGTCCATAAGCTTGGAAGTTCTATGCCTTTGATAGGCCAAAAATAGACAAAGCCGCGCTCGTTGACAAAGGCACGCGCCGCTCGCTGGCTACGAATCCGTCGAAACGGAGACAGGTGGTAGGTCCGGGCACGATACGAATTTAGTTTCTTTAGATCCAGAGTGGGCATGCAAACAATTTTACCGCCTGTCCAATTGATAACTGAACCCTTAAGCGGTTTCTTATACGGAAACTCAAAATTAGGTCGTCGGCGCTTTGTACCCAATCCAACCAAATGTTGCAGAACGCACCTTTACGGCGCCCACAGTAAGCGCCGCATTGACATGAAGGTATAATCCGCCGTTATGCGCGTCTTATTTATCTTCCTCGATGGCATCGGCTTGGGAGAAAACGATCCGGAGACCAATCCGTTTGCGCGGGCGCAGATGCCAAATTTGAATCGATTACTCGAAGGACGATCGCTATTAAAAACTGCCACTCCTTTTCATGGGAAACATGCATCGCTGGTGGCCGTCGATCCTGGGGTCGGTGTGAGCGGCCTTCCACAATCGGCAACGGGACAAGCGATCTTATTGACCGGGAAAAATATCCCGGCTGAGTTGGGCTATCACTACGGGCCGAAACCCAATCCCGCCGTCGCTTCTTTTTTGAAAGATGACACCTTGTTTGCAAATCTCGCCAGGGCCGGAAAGAAAACTGCATTACTCAATGGCTACCCGCCACGCTATTTTCATGGGATCGACTCGGGCAAGCGCTTGTATTCATCCATTCCATTGGCAGTGACGAATGCGGGTATCCCGCTTTTTAGACATGAGGATTTATTTGCCGGACGCGCGCTCTCGGCAGATTTCACCGGCGAGGGATGGCGCACCATGCTGGGATTCCTCGATGCGCCGGTCATGGAGGCGCCTGAGGCGGGGCGGAAACTAGGCATGCTTGCCAAAGAATATGACTTCTCCCTCTTCGAGTACTGGGCAAGTGACTATGCCGGACACAAGCAGCAAATGGACGAGGCAATTCATCTGATGGAAAGCTTCGATGCAGTTTTGGGTGGCCTTGTGGAAGTCTGGAATGACGGCTTGATCCTGGTCACCTCGGATCATGGGAACATGGAAGACCTGTCCACCAGAAAACATACTCCTGCCCCTGTGCCGGCCCTCGTGATTGGAGAGAAAGCCGCACGCGAGGAATTCACACAGGGTATGAAAGATTTAACCGATATCGCCCCCGCCATTTGGAAAACGGTTATGGAAAAGTAAGCTGGGTTTTTACCCTGCCATATTTAAGATTTCACGCAGCCAGCGTGACCTACACAAATCGCATGAACACCTGATTGCCCAATAAACGGCCGCGTTGAGTAATCCGTAGCGACGGGCGGTTACCCATCCCTACGAAATTTTCAACCAATCCCGATCGTATTAATTCATCAATTTCTTTGCCATACACTTCGTGCATCGCTTTGCCAAAGCGTGCTTGGAATTCATCCGCGCTTACTCCCTCGCGTGTGAGCCGTAAACCTGTCAGCATGAACTCGGACATGTCATCCTGGTGGGATTGAATGTGGTGGTTGACAGTCGCAGGCGATAAGGGATAGGGGACGACGGATGAAGGATTGGTGAGTCGCTCTACATAGGTTTTTATTCTTAATACGTTTGAATAGCGGTAACCATTGGCATATCCATGCCCACCAGCACCGAAAGCCAAATAGGGAAGACCGCGCCAGTATTGGAGATTATGGCGGCATTCGTATCCCGGCTTTGCCCAGTTCGATATTTCATATTGAGTATAGCCATTTGTTTCGAGCGTCTCGCTCAACCACTCATACATCTCCGCAGCCAAATCGGGATCGGGCAAAGGCAGGAGTCCCTTGGAGGACCAGCGCCCAAAGGGAGTGCCGTGCTCAAGAGTGAGCGCGTACGCGGAGATATGTTCAGGATGCAGGTCCAGAATCCGCTTAACGGTGGTTTGCCAGGTGGACAGTTTTTGCTCCGGTAAACCATAGATCAAATCCAAATTCAAATTACGAAAACCTGCCTTACGTGCCGCGGTCACGGCTTCGATCACATCAAAGAAATTATGGATGCGCTCGAGCATCCGGAGCTCTTCTGTGTTTGCAGACTGAACACCGTAACTAATCCGGTTAACTCCAATTTGCCGTAATGCGCGCAGATCCGCAGAGGTCACCGTTCCCGGATTGGCTTCGATTGTGATCTCGGCCTCGTCTTTTAGTTTGAAGTTCGTGTGGATGGACTCGAAGATGGATTCAAATTGCGTGCGGGAAAGAAGAGAAGGAGTTCCGCCACCAAAGAAAATCGTGTGGACCTCGTCCCGTGTTCTTTCCCTCTGGGAGCCAACAAATTCGATCTCTTTACACAGCGCCTCTACGTAGGCAGGGATGATTGCCTCCTGCCCGGCGTAGGTGTTGAAGTCGCAATAGGCGCAGCGGTGGGTACAGAAAGGGATATGGAAGTAAAGAGATAAGGGAAAAGATGGCATTCAGGAAATTGTATTTAGAGATTAGCCGCTCGCGATGGATTGCTACGTCGCGGCAAACCAATGAGTAGGGCAATCGGCCCAAGAATGAGAATCCACAAGGCGGTCTGCAGACCAAACCGGTCGGCAAGGAAACCGATCAAAAATGGAAAGAATTTTGCCAGGGGGGCAAACACGGAGCCAATTGTCATGATGCTGGCGCTTTGCCCCGGCAGGCTAGAGTATAACCGTCCTTGCAGGATAGGGTACCAACCCGTGTTGAATAAATTAACAAGGATCACGATGATTAGTTTGGGAATAAAGCCCGGAATCAGCAAAAACAGAGCAAAGGCGAGCACCTCGAACAAGGCGGTTATGCGGAGAAACCGAAGCGAGTCGTTCTGACGGTCGATGAAAGGGATAAAAAGAAAGTCGGTAATCAGTCCCATGGCAAGCCAGACGGTCACAGCGACGCCTGCCTGCGCTTCGGTGGCGCGGGCAACATCCACAAAATATAAAGCAAGGTAACTAAACAAGACGTCCATCATCAGGTCGGCGAATTCGAGCAGGACCAGCCAGCGCCACACATCGACCCGCTTGAGGGCGGAGAGGGCACCACGGAATCCTTCAAGAACGACCGTGACCGAGGGCAGGGACGGCGCAGAAAACTTGTCGCCAGGTACATACCGGACTGCCACCAGCAGGCAGAGGGCCGAAAAGGAGGCGAGTGCGGCGTACGTTCCGCGCCATCCCAAACCAAAGTAAACGAATAACCCCAGCAGCAAAGGACCCGTCAGGACCCCCAAAGATCCGGCAAAGGTCCAGCGCGCCATGTTCTGCTCGTGACGTGCTGGATCTGCATCCATCAGGTTGGCTTGGGAGAGGCTGACAAACGCGCCGGATGAAGGGAAGAAAAGAATGAAGGAGCAAAGTAGAAAGAGGAACGAATAGCTGGTGCTCGTCATGAACAAGGAAAGTGTAAAAAGAATACCGCCGGTAATAATCAGTAAGCGACGCTTCCAGACATCCCCCAAGACGCCAAGGAACGGTTCGATCAACGCTCCCATGATTCCCGGCAGGCTGAGAAGCAAACCAATTTGTGTATAGCTTAGATGAATGTCATCCCGAATCAAGGGAAGCGCCACTTCGCCGACACCGAAGACAAGTTCATCTACAAATTCGATCAGAAGATAAATTAATTGCATTGCATTTTGTTAAATTGAACAGGATTATAGCCTGCCGATCAAATGTCACTTGAACGTATGACAATTGTATGTAACAAAAAACTTATAAAAAGATTGACATTCTGGGCGGACATAGTATAAATACCTCAACAGAGTCTATCTGAAGGCGGTTTCGCACGTTACGCAAGGCCAACATCTTGCGGATCATGTTGAAATTTCAAAGTTCGATGCTTTCGGATGGGTTCTTTATATTTTTACCGCCTGACTCATCGATCACTTGTCTTTCTACAAGCACCCTTTTGTTGAAATTCAATAAAAAGATCGGTGGCTCGGGCGGCACCATGTAACCCTGGAGGTGTGAGTGAACGGGACTTTGAAATTGGGAGAGCACTTTATTTTCGATCTCTCCAACTGCAACCATGAGATACTCATGGATAGCGAGCAGGCATACTCGCTGTTTGCGCAAGCCGTGCGGGAAAGCGGCTTGACGGTTGTGGACGAGGGCTTTTACAAGTTCAGCCCCCACGGTTTTACTTGTTTCTTGCTTCTCGCAGAGTCGCATGCAAGTTTACACGCCTGGCCCGAATACGATTACTGCGCCATCGATCTATTTACCTGCGCGATCGGCAAGGACATGATGCCATTAATCCAGCGCATCAAAGAGTTATTGGGTGCCGATAACTTCACGCTTCGCAAGATCGACCGCGATGCCGAAGTGGAACGAATTTCATTCTCCCTGCACGGCTTATCCTGAAGGATTACTTCGCGTATGAGTATTTGGTTCACGGAAGAATTGCATCCTTATTACCGTAAAGGCGTGCGCGTGAAACGCGTCCTGGCGGATGAACAAACACAATACCAGCACCTCCAGTTTGTGGAAACCGAGTTCTTCGGCAATGCGATGATTCTGGATGGCATCATCCAAATGACCGAGCGTGACAACATGGGCTATCACGAGATGATTGTCCACGTGCCAATGCTGGCGGTGGGACAACCGAAGCGAGTATTAATTGTGGGCGGCGGGGACGGAGGAGCTCTACAGCAAGTATTGCGGTATCCCTCTCTGGAAGAAGTCACTGTCTGCGAATTGGATCAGCGAGTCGTGGATCTCTCCCGGGAATACTTTGCCGCTTCCTTTGGGGACCCTTGGGCAGACTCGCGGACCAAGCTGCTTGTGCGCGACGCTTTTGGCTATCTCGAGGAAAACCCCGGCCAGTTTGATGTCATCATCTCGGATACAACCGATCCGATCGGGATGGCGGAACGACTATTCTCGGATGAGTTTTACAAGCTGATGGTGCGTGCGCTGATTCCAGGTGGTGCGGCAGCGACTCAGTGCGAGCAGCCTTTTTTCGACAGCGAGCTGATCAAAACGATCTATAAAGCTGCCAAGTCACTCACCAAGAATCCTGCCTACTATTATGCTAATATCCCCACCTATCCGGGCGGCGGAATCGGATTTATGTATGTCTCCGATACGCCATGGGACACCGGCCTGAAGACTCCCTACCCTCCTGGGATAAATAATTACATCAATCCTGAAATTCATCGGGCGGCATTCGCATTGCCTGAATTTTTCAAAAGAGAGTTATACGCTTAATCGGTAGGGGCGACCGGCGGTCACCCTTACTTTTATATTCCTCGTTCGTTTGCATTGTAAGAATGTCATCGCTGCCTCATTCTAAAATCTTAAGGAGACAGGATGGACGCCATTCAAGGTTTACACCATGTCACAGCGATCGCAAGTGATCCGCAAGCAAATGTGGATTTTTACCGGAATGTACTCGGCCAGCGACTGGTCAAGCG
>JBKPQD010000438.1:0-1325 GCA_046733915.1 Chloroflexota bacterium | reverse complement strand
AGTAGCCTATCTATTTTTAGGGGCTTTATGGGGTATGCCGCTGAGTGCAGGCATTCGGCATGTCGGAGAATATGCAGGCAGTCGTTCCGCGTTAGTCGACGCGCTCCAGCTGCTCACAACGAGAGGCGACCTGGATAGTTTGTCCTGGCCAGTCGCATGGCAAGATAAAGAACTCATTCACTTGTTACAGGATCGTGGCTATTCCGGACGGACGTCGCATCTGGACGGCGCGACGCACCGGATCATCAACTTCCCCGGATTGATGAAAGATTTGCGGCCAATGCTACAGGCGCGTTTAGACGCAAGGTTATTACGCGGCTTGCGCTTTGAGCAGAGCGGTCCGCCCTTGGGGGGAATTGGCGATGACCGGTATACAATCGTTCGTGGATCAGACCAACTCGAATTGGATGGTGCGGCAATGACACACTTGGTGATGGGGAATGCCGATCCTCAAACCGAAATTGTTTCGCCACCCGGCGCGTTGGCAGAAGTAATTTCAGCAATCTTCCCTTTGCCTTCTTTCCTACCTGGCTTGAACTACCATTAGAACATCTTGTGTTCTCAAGTAAAATCATACCCCTATGAAGGAATTCATTTATTCGCGTAATGCCGTCTATGAGGCTCTACGTGCCAGGCGCCGGCTGATCTATAAGATCCAGGTTTCCGAGGGAGCCCAGGAGAAGGGACGTCTCGCCGAGATTCTACGCATGGCAAAGGAGCTCAAAGTTCCCATCGAACGCGTCCAGCGCGGACGATTGGACAAGGTCCACGACAATCATCAAGGTGTCGTGGGAGAGGTCGGGGAGTATGGATACAGCGATATCCTTGACATGCTCGATCATGCACGTTCGAAAAACGAACAGCCCTTTATCCTTTTGCTCGATTCGTTGAACGACCCCCAAAATTTTGGCACGCTCCTGCGCACGGCGGAAGCGGTCGGGGTGCATGGCGTGGTGATTCCGCTGGCGCATACGGTCGAGGTCACGCCGGCCGTGGTCAACGCCTCGTCGGGGGCGAGCGAGCATCTGCGTGTGGCGCGCTCAAATCTGGCACAGGCGATCGATGCCCTCAAAGAGGAAAATGTCTGGGTCGTAGGCCTGGATCAAAACGGCGAAACCATCGGGCAGAAAACCCAACGTCATTTAACGGGAGCCGTCGGTTTGGTTGTCGGGAGCGAAGGAGAGGGCATCCGTCAATTGACGCGCGCCAAGTGTGACATCATCCTGCAGTTGCCGATGCGCGGCCAAATCGAATCGCTCAACGCGGCGGTGGCAGGGTCCATAGCGTTGTATCTGGCGTATCTTGCGAGAATTTCGTAGGGGCAG
>JBKPQD010000437.1:0-7538 GCA_046733915.1 Chloroflexota bacterium | reverse complement strand
ATGTCGACTTGCTCCATACGAATAGGACGCAGGTGCAAAACATTTTCCTGAACAATCTTCATCGCCTCACTGGCGCTGCGTTCGATCTCACGGAGATTGTTTGCCAGATACGAATCGCTTTCGAGCATGGATTGATATTTGTCCTGGATGGCTTGAACGCGAACAGGGATGGTGCCTACTTTATTGTTCATGTTATGCAGCAGGTTTGCAGAAATATCGCCGACGGCGGCGAATGTCTCCGCCGTCCAATGTTTTTCCTGGGACGCTCGCAATGCCACTTGATGGTCCCTGTTCTGGACGGCCAGTGCCGCGTAATTGGCAAGACAAGCCAAAACTTTTTTATCCCAGTCGGATGTAGTGCTCTTTGCTTCCTCTCGACTGGCGTCGAAGACCCCAAATATTCCCAGCGCCTCTCCCTCGCTACTGCCCGGAAGCGAACTCACGAGTATATTGGGCTGTTGCAACTTTTCTGGAGATTGCCAGGCATCCGCGAGTACACCGTTAGAGGCGGCCAACTGATACTCGCCTGATTGGTTTTTTAACCAGATCGCGCTCGATGAGGTGTTGAGCAGATCACTCGCCATTCCGCACAGGCGAACCAACACTGTTTGTGTAGGTTGCGAGATCAATAATTGCGCCGCTTCCTGCAATGCATCCAACAAGCGAACTTCCTGGATGGCGGTGATGGCGTAGGTCGCCAGGGATTGCAGCAAATGATTGTCGTCGTCCGAGAAGTGCGCGAGTTGCGGACTTTCGAGATTTAATACACCTTCAAGTCGCCCGCTGGCATTGATCAAGGGTACTGCCAGCTCGGAGCGCATTTCCAGTTTTGAGTCGAGCGGATAATAAATCTTTACCCATGGCTCTTGTCGCAGGTCTGAGATGAGTATTGGCTGGCGTTCGCGTGCCGCTTGCGCCATGACACTGTTCCCCTGCAGTGGAAGTTTTTCCACGAGTGGACGTTCCATGTGCAATCCCTGAACGGCGCTGGTGACCAAGAATTCGCCATTCTTATCGAGCAGACGGAAGATCCCATATTGGGCATTGGTAATTTCCAGAGCGAGCTCCAGGATGGAGTCCAGCGTCTCCTCCAGGCGCAAACGCGACGAGATCAATAGACCTGCGCGCCGCAGTTGTCTGAGTTCTTCCTCTTTGCGGATCAAGTCGTTTTTTACGCCTGCCAGGCGGCGGGCGTGGTAGATCGCCATGGCGGCCTGATTTACAAAATTATTGAGCAGCAGTTGCTCGAGCTGAGTAAATTGGCGCGCCTCGTACAGGTAAATATATAGGATGCCAACGGCCTGCTCTGCAACAATCAAAGGGAAGCAGGCAACAGCCTTGACGCCATGCGCGACATGATAGGGATGAACGTCGAGATCGGGTTCCTCGTAGGACAGGCTTCGATAACGACGTTGGATGGTGCGCATGCCGATCCCGTTTGGTCGCGGCGCATCTTCTGATTGGCCTGTAGAGGATAAATATTTCCGTCCCTCCGGCTCTGCGGACACGCGCGATTCCCGCTCGAATGCGCCGGAAGTCTGATCGTAGGTATAAATCACTGCCGATGAGCCGGGTACCACGCGTATGGCGCTATTCACGATCAACTGCAAACTGAAATCATGTTGGCTGGCATTCTCCAAACCAATATGGTTGATGGCGTTGCTGATCTGGTTCAGAATTCGCAGCGCTTCCAGCAGGTGAGGCTCGGCCTCTTCGGGCGCGGATGGGGAAGGTTGGCTCGTCATTTCAAACAGAACTCGTCCGTGAATTGACAATAATTCTCCCATTGGTTTGTCATCCCGGCAAGTTCTGCTCATTACAGATTTTGCAGCAAATTTAGACCGAGTCGAAGCGCAAAAAATCCCAGGGCAATCCCACAGGCAATGTTTACCCAGCGAAAAAAGGCTGGTGTGACGAATCTGCGTCCCCAGGCGACTAGTGCCGCCATGACAAAGCACCACACAACCGCGCCCGAGAGAAACCCGGCAAAAAAAACAGCCAAGTCCATTAACTGAGGTCTTCCCGAAATAGATGAAAATACAGTGGTTCCGAGTCCAGTCCAAAAGATGATGTTCATCGGGTTGCCGAGGGACAGGAATGCGCCGTTGGTAAAATCGCCGCGGTGAGAATGATTGGGATGTGGGTGGAGCTTCTGTCCCTGGCTTGCATCCTGAAATGCGCTCCAGGCAAGCTTGAGCATCAAGAAAACCCCCACGAAACTAATCAGAAATTTCGCCAAATTGTTTTGAACGACAAATGCCAGACCGGTCAGTGCAATGATTGCCCATGTCGTATCGCCGATGAGCGAACCCAATTGCACCAATAGGGCCGCGAGGAAGCCACGCGCCGCCCCGCGACGAACGGTCTCGGCGGTGATCACGCCAGGCGGGGCACAAAATGCTATCGCGAGAATGAACGAGGAAATAAATAAAGACATCGGTTTTTAGAATACAGATCGAGCCCCGTCTCGGCCTGTATGTTCCTTTTATAGGATGTCATTTTTGATGAGCATTTGCCTGCCGCGAGGTTTTTTCGGGCTTGCGACGAAGCAATCCCCTCCTGAATGAGGAGATTGCTTAGGGCTGCCGGCCTCGCAATGACAGAAAGAAACTAGCAGTCAAAATACAATACATATTCGTGCGGAGTGGGACGCATCCGCACGGCGTCCACTTCATGAATTCGTTTGTATTTGACGTATTCTTCGAGCAGGTCCGTGGTGAATACGCCACCTTCCAGCAAAAACCGGTGATCGGCTTCGAGCGCATCCAGCACTTCGCTGAGTGAGCTGGGAACCTGCTTGATCAGCTTCTTCTCGTCGGCGGGTAATTCATACAGGTCACGGTCCTGCGGATCACCTGGATCAATCTGGTTGCAGATACCGTCCACGCCGGCCATCAGAATGGCTGAGAATGCCAGATACGGATTGCATGTGGGATCTGGCGCCCGGAATTCAACACGCTTGGCTTTATAGTTCATGGTGGCGGGGATACGGCAGATCGCCGAGCGGTTGCGCTGTGAATAAGCAATGTTGACCGGTGCTTCATAGCCGGGCACGAGGCGGCGATAGGAATTGGTGGTCGGTGATGTCAGCGCAAGCAGAGCGGGCGCGTGCTTGAGAATCCCGCCGATGTAGTACTTGGCAGTCTGCGAAAGTCCGGCGTAGCCACCTTCGTCATAAAAGACGTTGGTATCTCCCTTCCACAACGAAGAATGGACATGCATCCCCGAGCCGTTGTCACCGAACAGTGGCTTGGGCATGAAGGTTACGGTCTTGCCGTTCTGGCGGGCGACGTTTTTAATAATATATTTGTAGAGCAGAAGATTATCGGCCATGCGCGTGAGGGTAGTGAATGCCATGCTCATCTCGCTCTGACCGGCGGTTGCAACTTCGTGGTGGTGCAAATCCATTGTGACACCGGCTTTTTCCATGGCAAGCATGAACTTTGAGCGCAGAGTTTGGAGCGTGTCGGTCGGCGGAACCGGGAAGTAGCCGCGCTTGGCGGAAATCTGCCCACCGTAATTTTTGCGGTCGGAGCGACCGCTTTCCCACCACGCTTCTTCACTTTCGATGGAATAGAATGCCTCGTTCGTGCCCGAGGAATAACGGACCCCATCAAAGACAAAGAATTCTGCTTCCGGGGCGAAGTAAGCGGTGTCGGCGATGCCTGTGCTCTTGAGGTAATCTTCGGCTTTGAGTGCCACATAGCGCGGGTCGCGGCTGTAGGATTCAAATGTAAGCGGGTCAAACACGTTGCAGCTCACGACCAGTGTGGCGATCTCGGCGGTTGGGTCGATGAATGCAGAATCCGGGTCCGCTTTGAGGAGCATGTCTGATTCGTGAATTTCCTGAAAGCCTCGAATCGAGGAACCATCAAATGGAATGCCGTCCTCGAAGAAATCTTCATTGAGACGATGCACCGGGATAGTGAAGTGCTGCCAGGTGCCAGGAAGATCGACAAAGCGAATGTCCACCAGCTGCACTTCCTTCGCCATTTCCAAAACTTGTTTAACTGTTTTTGCCATGCGTCACTCTCCTGCGGATGAATTGTTTTGCGATTGATAATGGCATGGATTATAGGGGGAAGGCACAGGGTGGGTCTATTACCCAAATGGGTACTTCTTGCTTTATCCGGGCGGCTGATCTTGCTCCACGATTTTCACCACGGCCGATGCCCACGTGAGCCCGGCGCCAAAGGCGACAAATGCCAGCGTGGATCCGACTTTTGCGCGGCCTTCGTCCATTGCTTCTACCAGCGCAATTGGAATGGAAGCGGCCGAGGTGTTGCCGTATTTATGAATGTTCAGAAAGATCTTTTCTTCCGGTAATCCGGCAAACCGGGCTGCACTTTCAATAATGCGCGCATTGGCCTGGTGGGGGATGAAGAGATCGATATCCTCGGTCTTCAATCCTGCCTGGCGGATCACCTGGCGCAGCACTTTCCCCAAAACACGCGTGGCAAATTTGAACACTTCGGGACCATTCATACGAATGGTATGCATATTCTTCGCAATCGTCTCCAGGCTCGCCGGGTGCGCGGATCCGCCTCCAGGCAGGATGAGGTGTTTCCCTCCGGAGCCGTCGGAGCCGAGGATGCAGGCTAACACTCCGGAGGGCCTATCCGTGGCGCGCATGACGACCGCACCGGCGCCGTCGCCGAAAAGCACGCAGGTGGAACGATCGGTCCAATCGACAAAGCGACTCAGCAGTTCCGCGCCAACAATCAGGATCGTATTGTAGGTGCCCGAGGCAATGAACTGTTGCGCAGTCGATAAGCCGTAGATGAAACCGGTGCAACCTGTCACCAAGGTGAACGCGGCTGCCTTACTGGCACCGAGCGCATATTGGACCTGGGAGGAGATCGGAGGCGTCAAGTAATCCGGGCTGGACGTTGCGACAATAATCAGATCCAGCTCTCGAGCGGAAACACCTGCTTTATGAAGCGCCATATTCGCCGCCGCTACGGACATGGACGAAGTCGTTTCCCCATCTTCAACAATATGTCGCTCGCGAATGCCCGTCCGGGCGAGAATCCATTCGTCGCTGGTGTCGAGTGTTTTCTCGAGTGCCGCATTGGTGATCACCCTCGAAGGCACATACTTGCCCCAGCCAATAAGATTTCCATAGCGCTTCATGGGCGTGCTCCTGGTAAAAGGGACGAAAAAGATAGAACCTGTTTCCGAAAAGCAGTGTATCACCAAAATCGACGGGGGGAATCGAAAAGAATTTGATGCTTCTCCTATATTGATTTTTATTCCAAGGCGGCATATACTTTTTTCATAATTTATTGATCATGTTTAGGGCCGATATTGATCGTGACATAAACAACCTTAGATCGATTTGTGCATGTTAGCAATGTTTCCAAGATTGGAATGCCTTTAAAAATTTCTCCAGCTCAGACAAAACCAGCGATCAACGGACTGCCAGCTGAATTTGCCTAAGAGTCCCGGTATCTGATACACTTAAAGTATATGCCAGACAACATATTGGCACGGATCAGCACCTTGGGGGACAAGTTATAGATCCGTAAATGCACAAAACCAGTTCGTCCTTTTGGCTCAGGATGTAAACGCACGATACGCCAATCTGCTAGAAAAGCCACATCTTGAAATCCAAAAAGAGAGGAGGTTGCACCGCCGAATCAAAGATCGACCTGCCAAATGCTCGTGTAAGATCATATAAATCAAGGAGAAGAAAATAATGAGCAAGAAGATTTTCGCACTACTTTCCGTGCTCGTGCTCACCAGCATGATTCTGGCTGCGTGCGGCGGTGCCCAGCCGGCGGCGACAGAAGCGCCCGCTGCCACCCAGGCACCTGCCCAAACCGAGGCTCCTGCCGCCACCGAAGCGCCGACCACTGCGGCAACGGAAGCACCCGCCACCCAAGCCGCCGGTGAACCGGTCACACTGACGCTCGGTTCCTGGCGCGTAGACGACGTGGATGCCTGGACTGCCATTACCGAAGCCTTTCACCAGGAATATCCCAATATCACCGTCAAGTTCGACCCCACCAACCCGCCTGACTATAACGCGACCCTGCGCACCCAGCTCGAGACCGGCACCGGTCCCGACCTGTTCTTCGTGCGCTCTTTTGCCACCGGTCGCGAGTTGTTTGACCAGGGCTACATTGCTTCTCTTAAAGATCTGCCCGGTATCAAGGATAACTTCACCGATGCCGCCCGCGCCCCGTGGTCCACGGAAGATGGCGAGCCCTATGCCGTCCCGATCATCGCGGTTTCCCATGGGATTTACTACAATCAGGATCTCTTTGAAGCCAACGGCATAGCTGTTCCCACCACCTGGGAAGAGTTAATGGCCGCCGCTCAGAAGCTCAAAGACGCCGGTATTACCCCCTTTGCTAACGGCACCAAGGATGCCTGGGACATCAACGAAGTCGTCATGATGCAGTTGATCCCCAGCGATATCGGTGGGATCGAAGGTCGCATGGCGTATCTGAACGGCGATCGCTGCTTTAACGACGCCGATATGGTTGCTGCCTTCCAGCGCATCAAGGACCTGCAACCCTATCTGCCCCAGGGCTTTGAGGCCACCAGCTATTACGATGCCCAGCAGCTCTTCGATCAGGGTCAGGCGGCGATGATGTTCGATGGCTCCTGGAGCACGCCGGCATTCGAGAAGGATGCAACCGATTTCAAATGGAGTGTTTTCCCCGCCCCTGCGCCACAGGGCAAGGATGAATACGTGACCTTCCACATCGATGCGGCCGTTGGCGCGAATGCCGCCTCCAAGCACCTGCCGGAAGCGATGACTTTCCTGGAGTGGCTTGAAGGTCCGAAGTTCGCCGAGCTGCTCGGAAATCAACTGCCTGGCTTCTTCCCTCTCAGTAAGGATGCACCCGCCCTCAGTGATCCCATTGCGAACACGTTCATGGGCTTCAACCAACAAGTCAAGGGTGTGGATATCCGCTTCGTTTGGGAGAAGCTGCTGGCTGCTCCGTCGGGCGAGGTGGATGCCTATACAGCGATGAATAACGCGGTCATTGCCGTCTTGAAGGGCGAGCAAACACCCCAAGAGGCTGCCGACAGTCTGCAGAACGCGGTGGCGGCCTGGTATGAGCCTGCCAAGAATTGTAAGAAGTAAGGACCCTGTGTCATTCTGATAGAGCGGTCCTGCCCACCGAAGAGTTTCGTGTTTTATAGATGAGACTCTTCGCTGTTGGTCAGAGTGACATTTTCCAGTCAATTGTTATGGCAGGGACGCGAACGCCACGTCCCTGCCACACTGCTGAGGAGAGCCGATGGCACGCAGCATTCCCACAAGCCAGACCCTTTCAACCGAAAAGAAGCGCACCGGCGTCTTTAGCCAGGAAGCTCGCAGCCAGCTGACATGGATTCTGTTCCTGCTGCCGGCCCTCGTTATCTACCTGACCTTTATGGCGGGACCTTTATTCGACTCTCTGCACCTCAGTCTTTACCAGGGCGAAGGATACAACCCGACCCGGTTTGTCGGCGTCTCCAATTACGTGGATCTGTTTACCAATCCGCTCTGGCGCGAGCGCTTCTTCGGGGCGGTGCTGCAC
>JBKPQD010000436.1:0-5422 GCA_046733915.1 Chloroflexota bacterium | reverse complement strand
ATGGAAGGCAAAAAAGTACTTATTCTGCGCGAAGCTGACATCCTAGCCGTGGTTGAAGGCTAAATTTGGAGGAATGTAAAAATGGCTGCTAAACAACTTGTATTTTCAGAAGACGCCCGCCGCAAGCTCAAGAATGGTATGAACATGGTCGCGAACGCGGTGAGTGCAACTCTCGGTCCGAAGGGACGCAATGTGGCGGTGGATCGTAAGTTCGGCTCCCCCACCGTGACGCACGACGGCGTTTCCGTCGCGAAAGAAATCGAGCTCGAAGATCCATTTGAGAACATGGGTGCCCAGCTGCTCAAGGAAGCGGCATCCAAGACCAATGACATCGCCGGCGATGGAACCACCACATCCACGGTTCTGGCTCATGCGATCGTCAACGAAGGTCTTAAGGCTCTCGAGGCTGGTTATAACCCGATGCTCCTCAAGCATGGAATTTTGCAGGCGACAGGCATGGTTGTGGAAGAACTCCGCAAGATGGCTGTCAAGATCGATACCAAGGAAGAAATCGCCTCCGTTGCGACCAACTCCGCTGCAGATGCTGAGATCGGCGGCTTGATTGCCGATGTCATGGACAAGGTCGGCAAAGACGGCGTGATCACCGTCGAAGAATCCAAGTCCATGCAATTCGAGCAGGAATTTGTGGAAGGGATGCAGTTCGACCGCGGTTACCTCTCTGCGTATTTCATCACTGCGACCGACAAGATGGAAGCCGTAATCAACGAGCCGTACATCCTGATCAATGAGAAGAAGATCTCCGCGGCACAGGACATCGTCCCCATTCTGGAGAAGCTTGTCCAGATCGGCAAGCGCGAGCTCGTCATCATCGCCGAAGATATCGATGGCGAAGCTCTGGCGACTCTCGTCCTTAACAAACTGCGCGGCATGTTGAATGTACTCGCGGTCAAAGCCCCTGGCTTTGGTGATCGCCGCAAAGCGATGTTGAACGATATTGCCATTCTCACCGGTGGAACTGTGATTGCCGAAGAGACCGGGCGCAAGCTCGAGACCGCTACGCTTCAGGACCTTGGCCGCGCCGAGAAGGTGGTCTCCGATAAAGAGAACACTACCATCATTGGCGGCAAAGGCAAGAAAGGCGATATCGAAGGGCGCATTAAGGAAATCCGCGCCGAGATCGACAAGAGCACCAGCGACTATGACAAGGAAAAACTGCAGGAACGCCTTGCCAAGTTGAGTGGTGGCGTCGCGATCATCCGTGTGGGTGCCGCGACCGAGACCGAAATGAAAGAAAAGAAGCACCGCGTCGAAGACGCCCTCTCCGCTGCTCGAGCAGCCGTGGAAGAAGGAATCGTCCCCGGCGGTGAGATCTCCCTGATCAACGCCGCAACCAAACTCGACAAGCTGCTGAAGAACGTCGACGGCGATGACAATGAAGAGACAAAAGTCGGTATCAACATTGTCAAGAAGGCCCTCGAAGCACCCATTCGCAAACTTGCCGCGAATGCCGGCCAGGATGGCTCCGTGATCATCGACACCGTCCGCCGCACGGCTGTCGATAGGAAGAACAAGAACATCGGTTACAACGTTTTGACCGATGAATATACCGACATGATCGCCGCCGGTGTGATCGATCCCGTCAAAGTGGTGCGCGGTGCGCTCGAGAATGCCGCATCGATCGCAATCATGATCCTGACCACCGACGTGCTCATCACCGACATGCCCGAGAAGGAAAAGGCTCCTGCCATGCCTCCGGGTGGCATGGGCGGGATGGATTATTAATCCGTTTCAATTCTGTAGGGACGGGCGCCTGCCCGTCCCTACATCTTTTAATTTATAATTTGGGGCAATGTTCTCCCGACGTACCTTCATCAGGATATCGTTGACTCTAATGACCGCACTCGGACTCGCCGCGTGCGCTTCTGTTATTAAGCCCGAACCCACTCTCACCCCAACAGCAACGTTTACACCAGCGCCTCCGACGGCCACGCCCGAACCTTTAGCATTGACCGTAAACGGAGAGGGCATCCCCATGGTGGAGTTCGAGGAAGAAGTGGCACGTTATACAAAAGCACAGGAAGCACTTGGAAAAACAATTGCCTCCGCAGATGCCACCCGTGCCGTGATCGAAGACCTGACCGCCCAACTGCTCCTTGCCCAGGGTGCCCGGGCGAAGGGATTCACGCTTGATGATGCGAGTTTGCAGACCCGCATTGATACTCTCACTGCGCAAATCGGGGGAGCGGAAAACCTTTCTAAATGGGAGTCAGATCACGGGTACAGTCAGCAGACCTTTCAGTCCGCCTTGCGACGCGCTGCAGAATCGGCTTGGATGCGTGACAATATTGTTGCCGCGGTGCCCAGTACTGCCGAGCAGGTACACGTCCAGCAAATTCTGCTCTATAATGAAGATAAGGCACAGAGCTTCCTGCGCCAATTAAATGGTGGCGCCGATTTTGATGAGCTTGCACTACGAGCAGAT
Organism: Chloroflexota bacterium; assembly: GCA_046733915.1. Lineage (GTDB taxonomy): Bacteria > Chloroflexota > Anaerolineae > Anaerolineales > Villigracilaceae > Defluviilinea. The sequence goes on along the minus strand of JBKPQD010000436.1, from coordinate 2,979 downwards.
CCCCTGACTCGCGGTGACCTGGGATGGGTGCCGAAAGGTTACCTGCTTGATAAAAACGTCGAAGATGCTGCATTTCTCCTGCCTGTTGGCGAATACAGCGAAGTGATCGCGACGAATGCCGGGTTTCATATCATCAGGGTTCTCGCACACGAAGAGCGACCACTTTCCCCCGATGCGCTGCTTGCCCTGCAGGAACTTGCGCTCAAAAACTGGATTGAGCAACAACGTCAGCAGGCACAGATTGTCCTTGCACCCACTTAACGAAAGAACGGTTACATCCTAAGAACTGAAATGGAGCAACATAGATGAGCGACGATTTCGACTTCGATGGAACAAGATCACAGCGACGCACCAGTTCTACCCAACTATGGGACATCCTTTCCATCCTCGTTTTAGCCCTGACCGCGTGTATCGCCGCCTATTTCGTGATGATCTTCCTTAATCCGGGATCTTCTTTCAACCTTCTTCCCCCGGGAGGACGCGGTCCGCGTCTTCCGACTGCGACGGCAATGCCCATTCAGCTCGAAGCCACGTGGACGGCGAGTCCCACATTGCAGCTCACCCCCAGTAACACGCCGCGCCCCACATTTACGCCCTTCTTTACGAATACGCCATTCTCCCTCGTGCCACCGACTAAAACCCCGAAGCCGAGCAGCACGCCCAAGGCACCCTTCAGTGCCACCACGCAACAAGTGGAAAGCACGGTCATTCATCCCGACCTGGCTTGCAACTGGGCAGGCATTGGTGGCACAGTGGTGGATTCCAATGGAAGTCAGATCGTGGGAACGGTGGTTGTGTTGCGCGGTACATTGAATGGCAGTACTATCGAACAACAGACAGTTACAGGTATTAATAAGGAATACGGCCAATCCGGTTTTGAATTTGTGCTCGGAAGCGCCCCAATTGCCACCAATAAAACGCTTTATGTTCAATTGGTGGATTTGCAGAATATTCCGCTATCGGACCCGGTGTATATCACCACATCGAGTGATTGCTCCAAGAATTTGGTTCTGGTGCGCTTCAAGAAAAATAGATAAATATATGGATTAACCACGTAGGGACCGGCTGCCGGTCCCTACGTGGTTTAAACAACAACATTCCAGTGTTCATAGTTCTTATTTTTCCCCCGTAATATATCTTCATACATTGTTCGCAGCTTAGTGGTTATTGGACCCATTGCCCCCATGCCGACAGGTCGATGATCGATCTTGGTCACGGCGGTGATTTGCGCGGCAGTGCCGGTCATGAACATTTCCTCGCAGATGAAGGTTTCGGTGCGGTCAATCGAGCGCTCCACCACGGTCATTCCCAACTCATTACGCGCCAGCTCGATCACCGATCGACGGGTGATTCCCTCGAGGATATTATCTGTCACCGGTGGGGTGACAAGCACTCCATCACGTACCATAAAGATATTCATCGCCGAGCCTTCGGAGATATGACCGTTGTTATCGAGCACTAACGCTTCATCGAATCCGGCGCGGTTCGCGTCGGTTTTGATCAGTGCCGAGTTTGCATACGCACCAGCCACCTTACCGCGCGCCGGGATGACGTTATCGTCGACGCGCTTCCAAGAGGAGATTGTCACGTGGGCATTGGTATCGTTCTTAACATAGGGTACATACGCCATCACAAACATGCAGAACTCATCTTTCAAATCATGTAATTTCACACCGATACCTAGGTCCGCCTTATAAAAGGTGGGACGCATGTAAATGTCTTGCTGCCAGTTATCGGTGCGCAGCAGATCGAGCGTCAACTGGATCAGCCCTTCTTCATCGTAATTGGTTTGCATGGCGAGCATACGCGCCGAATGCAATAAGCGCCGAAAATGATCATAAGGACGAAAAACGAAGAGATGTTTCTTCTCTTCGTTCCAATATGCCCTCATACCACCGAATACGGCCGTACCATATAAAAATCCATGAGTTGCGATACTAATTTTTGCGTCCGCAAGCGGGACGATTTTTCCCTCAAAGAATGCGTGCTTCGAGAGATCCACTAGACACCTCCAAGTTGGAATACGGATACCGCATCATTGCCCAAACTTAAATTGAAAGGCAGCCTTCCAATCACTCCGAGAGTTAGAAAAATAAAACGGCGGCAGGATCGACTCTGACAGGGAAATTATACCTGATGCAATGTACTTCGGTTTTAGCAGCCCGGAGTCTGATGCATACGTCCTTGACAACTTTAAAAATTGCATCTAAAATCAATTCGATATATATCGAATTAAATAGAAAAGAGCGAAAATGAACGACGACCAGGGAATGCTATCATTTGTCAAGGCCCTCGCCTCTGCAGACCGGTTGCGGATTGTTGGCGTGTTGGTGCGCGGGAAAGCGAGCCAATCCGATATAGCGGAGCAACTGCATCTGCCTCCACGAGATGTATTCAACCATCTGCAGTTCCTCATGGAGGTCGGTATTGTGCATCAAGAAGACGGATTGTACGATCTCGATCAGAAGAGGATCGAATCTTATGCACGCGGACAGTTCGAAGGCAAACGTCAATCCTTTGCAACCCGTGAGGAAGAGCCGGAGGACGTCCGTAAGGTATTGAAAAATTACCTCCATGCCGATGGGACGCTCAAGCAAATACCGCCGCGAGGCAATAAACTTCTTATCATCCTGAGCTTCATCGTGGATGCGTTCGCCTATGATACGAACTACACTGAGAAGGAAGTGAACACCATCCTGCGCCGCTTCCACTTGGATACCGCTGCATTGCGCCGCTACCTCGTGGACGAGGGTTTCATGGCACGCGAACGTGATGGAACGCGTTACTGGCGAGTGCGAAAGGAGACAGAATGAGCGAGGAACTTGTTACCTTTTTTAAGGCACTCGCCGATTCCAACCGGCTCAAGATCGTCGGTCTGCTGGCAGAAAAATCTTACAGCGTAGAAGAGCTTGCCGAGCTGCTGCAGCTCAAGCCTTCCACCATCTCGCACCATCTGGCACGACTCTCAGAAGCCGGTCT
>JBKPQD010000435.1:0-2846 GCA_046733915.1 Chloroflexota bacterium | reverse complement strand
CTTAATTGTCCAATTTACTATCCCCCAATTTTTGCGATCGCTATTCTGTCTTTCCGTTCACCAGCTCCTGTACCAAGGACTCAGGTACCTGTACAGCGATCACTTGGCCACGGGCGGTGATGACGCCGTTGGCGAGGATCCATTCGTCGACGGTGACTTTGCGGCCCTTCAGTTCCTTCACTTTGCCGCGGACTTCCAATTCAACACCCAATGGCGTGGGTTTCAAATAATCGACATGTAAGGATGCCGTCAGAGTTCGCGTGTTCGGTTCGGCATTCGGATCCTGTTCCTTGGCAGCTTTGTACAATGCCGCCGCGGCTGTCCCGGTGCCGTGACAATCGATCAGGGAAGCGAGCAATCCACCGTAAACGTAGCCGGGGATCGAGATGTGATAGGGCTTGGGCAGATAGTAAGCAACAGACTCTTCCCCGTCCCAGTAGCTTTTGATCTGGTGTCCGTGCTCATTGAGTCGTCCACATCCATAGCAGTGAGCGAAGATATCGGGGTAGTAATCTTGGAATGATTTTTCGGTCATGGAATTTTCCCTTTCGTATTCCTGGAAACTCACGCCAACAGAGGTGCGCAAGACCCTTCCCTCCGCTCCCCAAAATCCGCACGAATCAGGGTGTAGCAGTCACACCGGGAGTTTGTGTGGGGCTGGGTGTCCGTGTGATGGTAGGCGTGCGAGATGGTGTGGCGGTCCTCGTCGCCGTAGCAGTCCGTGACGGGGTGAGAGTGAAGGTAGAGGTCTTCGTGGGTTGAGCGGTCGGTGCATCGCCTTCCAGCAGGAATTCACCCTCCTGCTTCCAATCTAATCCAACAAAGATCACCACCGAATATGTGCCAGGCAGCCACTCACTGGCGGGTGCTTCCCACTCTGTGAAGCCATAACCGCCTACTTCCCCATCCCACGGCAGTGTTTCGTAGTGGACCAGCTTGCCATCGCGGTACCACAAAGCCGACCATTGCGCGCCGGGCGTCATCTGGTCATAGGAAAAGACCGCGCACATATAGGTGACGGGGTTTTGGAATACCGTTTCGGCAGAAAATTCATTGAAGTTCGAACAATCAAGTGTAAATTGAAGCGGACTGAACACCGCGTTCGGATTGGGTGTAACTTCACTTTCGAACAGCACTTCAATCGCCGGGGGAATAAAGGGCGTAAGAGTGATGGTAGGCGTATCACTGACCGAGGGCGTATTGGTAATGGTTGGAGACAGGGTAATCGTTGGCGAGAGCGTGATGGTAGGCGATAAAGTAATAGTAGGTATCCGGGATGGTGTGGGCGAGGGAGGAAAATAACGATAGGCAACCGGCTCGCCGTAAAGCGCAAGGGCAACACTCGCGCCGAGGAACAGCAGGGCAACTGCAAGCGTATACCAGGCGTCGCGCTCACGTTGTCGCCGGATACGGTAAAAAGTCAGCCGTCGTGCCGAGCGCCAGGTTCGGAACCCGGAGCGGAAGATCCATAACGAGGCGATGAACAGGATGACAACCGAGGCAATGATGCCTGCACGAATATCCATAAAAAGATTATAGCAGGTGACCGATTAGGGTGTTGTTGTAGGGGTGATCAGCAGCGCAGACCGGATAATATGCGGTTCCACCCAGATCGCGCGATCTCCCGAGGCTTGTCCCACGGAAAGCACCGTCAATACAAAACGCACTTCCCGCCCGGCGAGCGGACTTAGATCAATATCCACGTTGGATGATTTTCCATCATATTGTTCGTTCGCTTCCCAAAATTCATAGACTGTACTATCTGTCAGTTGATAATCGACGCGGAACATCACTTTACAAGCAATTGCCTTATACTCACACTCGATGGTTGCTTGCAAATGATCCCCATTTTCTACTTTGAATGATGGAAAGACACCGGAAATATAGCCATTGAACACATCCTGCGGGGCGAGCAGGAAACTACGTTGGAAGAGCGCAGATCCATCTTCCTGGCGTGTGGCGGGCAGACGCAGGAGGAAGCCATTCGCGCTCGTCCCTCCACTCGGACAACGAATATTCCCTGCGCCCGTGGACCACTGCGCAGAACAGACGTTTCGAGCAAAACTGTAAACCGTTCCCGGCGTTCCAGGCGTCTCGACATTGATGACAATCGAGAATGGACGGTTTGCATTGACGGTCGTACCGAAAATCTCGCCTTTATCATTTCTGATTTGCCAATAGCCGCGATAGATGCCGGGAAGTAATGGCGCTTTGAACTTCATCTCCAGATCGATACTGTCGCCAGGAGCAACGGCTTTGGGAAGCGGCATCAGATTTTGCCCGCCGAGCACATCCCCGCTGACCAGGATGAGACGATAGTTTGTTTTCCATGTACATGTTCCGACGTTTTTCAAACGCCAGATTTTGGTGAAAGAAGAACCCGGCACAAAAACAGAATAGCGCGGAATGTTGACGTCGCTGATAAATGCAATGCGGTCACAGCCAAGATTGGGTGTGGGAGTCAACGATGGGGTCGGTGTGGTGGTGGGCGTGCGCACGGTTGTCGGAAGCTTCGTGGGCGTTCGTGATGGAATAAGCGTGAAGGTGGGCGTTAACGTCGCCGTGCGTGACGGGGTGCTGGTCGATGTCATTGTATTCGTTACGGTCCTTGCAGGCGACAGGGTGATGGTTTGCGTATCGGTCGCAGCAAGAGTTAATGTGGGACGTACCGTGCTCGTGAAAGACGAAGTCAGTGTGGGGACCGATGTTTTCGTTAAAGTAGATGTAGGTGTTCGGGAGGGCGAAGCCGTTGCGCTGGGAGAAACTGTGCGAGTCGCAGTGGAGGTGCGCGACGGGCTTGGAGTTCTCGTCAGGGAGGGAGTTGTCGTGGGAAGAGGCGTTCTCGT
>JBKPQD010000434.1:0-2272 GCA_046733915.1 Chloroflexota bacterium | reverse complement strand
AGTCAAAATCGTGGATATGGATGAAGGTCCACGCAAAGACACATCCCTCGAGACGCTGGCAAAACTCAAACCCGCCTTCAAAGCAGACGGCAAGGTCACGCCCGGGAATTCGTCACCGATGAATGATGGCGGCGCGGCAGTGGTCATCGCCTCGCGGAAGTATGCAGAGAAAAATAATCTTAAGCCTATAGCACGCGTGGTGGGATATGCCCAGGCGGCGGTGGAACCAAAATACCTGTTTGCCGCACCTGCCTATGCGATTCCCAAATTACTCAAGAAAATAGGCTGGACATTGAACGACGTGGATTTGATCGAACTCAATGAAGCCTTTGCCGCGCAAGTATTGGCGGACGGTTATGCTCTTGCAGATCAGGGCTGGGACTGGGACAAGGTCAATGTCAACGGCGGCGCGATCGCCCTAGGACATCCCCTCGGCGCGAGCGGCGCGCGGGTGTTGACGACATTATTGTATGCCTTGCAGGACCGGGGTCTGAAAAAGGGCATTGCATCGCTGTGTTTAGGAGGTGGCGAAGCGGTGGCAATGGCGGTGGAGATGGAGTAACATCCGATCTCGGTGGTTGAGTAGCGAGCGTATGGAAACCACCAGGGTCTATTTATTGGGAGGCTTGGCATGGATGCACAGGAACGTAATGAAAAGATCGAGCTGTATGGCAAGGGGTTTGATATGCTGGTCGAAATCCTCAAGGACATTCCGCGCGAGATGTGGCAGTTCAAGCCAGCCCCCACCGAGTGGAGCATCCATGAAGTCATCATTCACTTAGCAGATTCGGAGATGAATGCCGCACTTCGCGCCCGCAAGCTAATCGTCGAGCCGGGCGGAACTCTTATGGGCTACGACCAGGCAGCCTGGGCAACGGCGTTGAACTATCACGATCAGGATCTGCAGGATGCGCTGGACGCCGTCCGACTGGCAAGAAAAACCACATACCAATTACTGAAGAAACAACCTGAGGATGTTTTCGATCACATTGTGATCCATCCCGAATATAGCGAGCCGTACACGTTCGAGAACTGGCTCAATATCTATTCCGCCCATATTCCAGGACACATCGAACAGATCATGAATAACTACAAAATCTGGCGAGATCAACACGGGTAACTAGACACGTAAACCGGAACCATGTATACATGTTTCCTTGGCTACTTATCTACATTTCTAGCGGAGGCAGCATGCCAATAAAGCAGATCTTTGTCGTCGGTGCGGGCACGATGGGGAACGGCATCGCACAGGTTGCGGCGACCTCGGGCTATGAGGTCACTTGCATGGACGTGATGCCTGCCGCGCTGGAGAAAGCCAAAGCCGCCATCAGCAAATCCACGTCCAAGCTGGTCGAAAAAGGGACGATCACTGCCGAACAAAAAGCCGGCGCCGATAAAATTAATTTTGTCTCCTCGTATGACACGCTCCCGGCAGCCGACTTTGTCATCGAAGCAGCGACCGAAAACCCCGAATTAAAATTCAAAATTTTCAAAGACTTGGATGCAGCCGCGCAGGAAGATGTTATCCTTGCATCGAACACATCCTCGATCTCGATCACCAAAATCGCCGCAACAACCAAGCGACCCGACAAAGTCATTGGCATGCACTTCATGAATCCTGTCCCGTTGATGAAATTAGTGGAGGTGATCAAGGGTCTCGTCACTAGCGAAGAGACACTCGCCACCACGCTGGAACTCTGTAAAGCGATGGGCAAGGAAGCCTGGTCCGCGAATGATTCGCCGGGCTTTATTTCCAACCGCATTCTGTGCCCGATGATCAACGAAGCGATCTTCGCATTACAGGAAGGTGTAGGCACGCCGGAAGCGATCGACGCCGTCATGAAGTTGGGAATGAACCATCCCATGGGTCCGCTCACGCTGGCGGATTTGATCGGACTCGATGTGTTGCTTTTCATCATGGAAGTTCTGCAGCGCGACCTGGGCGAAGACAAGTACCGCCCTGCTCCGCTGCTCAGGAAGATGGTGGATGCCGGTTATCTGGGGAGAAAAAGCGGACGAGGGTTTTATCAATATTAATGTTCGGCGCACAACTCTGAGTGCGCCACTCCGCATGTTGGCTAAGGATTCATGAAACGGTCTTACTTACTCGTAGGGTTCACACTGCTTGTGATGAGCGCCTGTATGTTTGTAGAGCGACAGGCCGCTGTACTTCTCTCGCCTCCAGCGAGTACCCCGTTACCCGCACAGGTTGAACCTTTGATCCCAACATCGACCGCCACACCATTACTAGTTATCACACCCTCCATAACGC
>JBKPQD010000433.1:0-2275 GCA_046733915.1 Chloroflexota bacterium | reverse complement strand
GAATCAGAGAGAAATCGTACAAACCGTGTTGGATTCCGTCCAGAAGGGTGACTTCGTCAAGACCAAGTCTTTGCTCGCCGATGATTTTCAATTCAGTGGCCCGATCCCCCAACCGATCAACAGAGAAGCCTGGCTTGAATTCACTTCTCGCTTGAAGACCGCCTTCCCGGACCTGGACTACCATTTCAAGGTCATCGGCGCGGATGATGATGTAGTAAAAGCCACCGCACAACTCAGCGGAACGCACCGCGGCTCTTTTGACCTGACAAATATGAATATGGGTGTGATCCCCGCCACGAACAAATCCTTTGACGCCAAGCTCGAAAAAACAAAGATTACCGTCAAAGAGAACAAGATTACTTCCTGGGCTGTTGAGCCCACGGAAGGTGCTGGCTTGAAGGCGATCCTTGGGCAACTCGGCGTCCCCGTGCCAACCAAGTAATCTGCTTTGAAATTTGCTAGTGTTCGGAACGTCAACCCCGCCTCACGGCGGGGTTTTGTCTTGCCTGCCTGCGCTGCACCTTGGTTCAGATTTTGCCCACGCGGGCGGTGTAGGCAGGCAAGGTTGAGGGCTATGCATCAAAAGCGGCTGGATAGATGAAGGCTTGCTCTCTTTTTGATGCTCGACAACATGAGACTAAACCATCCAACCCGATTACAGATTCTTTCCGGTGTGGCGGGGAGCACGATTCCCGCATCGTCGCATGTAGCTGGGCAGATTTGATCTATGATAGAGTCAGTGTTGGTGGTCCGTCCAGAATGAGCTCATGAATGCCTGTTGGCAGCTGCGAGCCTGACTGTCGAAAGTACCCGATTCAGGACGAAGAGATCTAACTTGAAGGAAGAATCCAATGACGCTGTTTGATGACATTCTCACCCAGTTTCCTCCCGATGTGCAGGTGACCGTGCGGAAGCTCTGGGAAACGTTGGGTCCCAATGAACAGGCTAGCTTCCTGTCCCTGTTGGTCGGTTTCCCAGCGGACACAAATCTGATAAAACTGCTGGTCAAGTTATCCACCGCCCAGATCCGCCAAGCCTTTGGCAACAAGCACCAGGTGGCCATCGTCGGTCCGACGAACGTTGGCAAATCCACGCTTTACAACCAGTTCGTACAGAACAAAAGCGACCAAGCCGAGGTCGGTCCCTTGCCAGGCACCACAAAACATAACCAACAGGCGGATGCAGCCCTGTTTACCGTGGTTGATACACCTGGTGCGGATGCAGTCGGGAGTGTGGGTGAGGCAGAGAAAAACCTGGCACTCTCGGCCGCTGCGGATGCCGATTTCTTGGTGCTGGTCTTCGATGCCATCCAGGGGATCAAAAAGACCGAGCAGGAATTGTTCAACGAGGTAGCTGCGCTGAAAAAGCCCTTCGTCGTGGTGTTGAACAAGATTGACCTGATCCCACGCAAAAACCTGCAAGCTGTCATTTCGAATGCCGCTATGAACCTGGGACTGGCGCCCGATCAGATCGTTCCGATCATCGCCAAAGATGGCAAGAACCTCGGCAAAGTATTGCTGGCCGTAGCCGCTACCGAGCCTGAGATGGTAGCCGCCCTGGGGCAGGCATTACCGGAATACCGCTGGCAGCTCGCCTGGCAAACGATCGTCAGGTCGGCCTCCATCTCGGCAGTCATTGCCTTGGCTCCGCTGCCGGTCATCGATTTTGTCCCGCTGGTCGCCACGCAGTCCATCATGGTGGTCAGCATCGCCCGTATCTATGACTACAAAATCACACCACAGCGCGCTTCGGAGCTGGTCGCTACTTTTGGCCTAGCTTTCTTGGGAAGGACGCTCTTTCAGGAGCTGAGCAAGCTGGGTGGGCTGCCTGGCTGGCTGCTTAGCGCATCGGTTGCTTCCTCGACAACCGTAGTCATGGGCTACGCAGCCGTGCGCTGGTTCGAAAAAGGCGAGAGGCTTTCGACGGAGGCGCTCAAAAAGCTTACGCAGGAGATGACCGTTTCCATGCTGGATGCCCTCAAAAGTCTGGGAAAGCGCAAGCCGGGACAAAAAGGATTGCGTGAGCGTATCACTCAGACACTAAAAAGCTCACCACTGGCGGAAAGCCGCTCAACGCTCGACAGTAAAGCGGGGGAATAAGATATTTCCTAAGAAACCTACGAAAAAGCCAGATATCTCCCCCAAGTGGCGGAGAGAGATACTCCCCGGACGCAGGATGCGTCCGGGGAGTATCTGTTGTACTATGAGTACATGACCCGCGTTTATCTCGCCGATGCTTTAACAGAAGAACGTTCCGCTCTGCGTCTCATGTTGCT
>JBKPQD010000432.1:0-2558 GCA_046733915.1 Chloroflexota bacterium | reverse complement strand
GAAGATATCAAGCAGTTGCTTTTATATTCCTTCGGCTTGCAAGAGCAGGAATTTGTTGTTGTTTACGAAACCGAGAACCTGCCACGCTTTTCTGATCTCGTGAATGAATTGCGCGACACGGAAGCCCGCCGCTACACGTTGCAAGATACCCCGGTCTACACAGCAATCTATCATCCCGCCGAGGAGACTCTGGCTTTATGGAAATAAACGATCGCTTCTTGCGCGCCTGTCGCCGCGAGCCTGTCGATGTAACGCCGGTCTGGTTCATGCGTCAGGCGGGGCGCTACATGGCAGAATACCGCGCCATCCGCGAGAAGTATTCTTTGATCGAAATCTGCCAGCGTCCAGAAATTGCGGCGGAAGTGACGATGCAGCCGGTCCGCGCCTTGGGTGTGGATGCGGCGATTCTATTTGCGGATATTCTCCTGCCTGTGATCCCATTGGGACTGGGTTTGGAGTTCGCCAAGGGAGAGGGACCGGTGATCGCCTCACCGGTCCGCACCCTGGATGACGTCCGCGCGATGAAACGATTCGACGCCGAGTCCGATCTCGGCTATGTGATGGATGCGATCCGAATCCTGCGCGGGATCTTGAACGGAATCCCGTTGATCGGCTTTTGTGGCGCCCCGTTTACGGTGGCATCTTATATCATCGAAGGTGGCTCCTCGCGGGAATTTCTAAAAACCAAAACGATGATGTATTCCGAGCCCAACGTTTTTCACGCGTTGATGGAAAAACTATCCGGCGTTCTCAGTGACTATCTCGTGGCGCAAATCCGTGCCGGTGCACAAGCCGTCCAAGTCTTTGACTCGTGGGTGGGTGCCCTCAGCCCGTCAGATTATGAAGCGTTCGTTTTGCCGTATTCACAAAAAGTGCTCAAAGCCGCGGAGGCGATGAACGTGCCTGTCATCCATTTTGGTACGAACACCACCACGCTCTTGCCGCTTATGAAGCGTGCCGGAGGATCTGTTTTGGGCCTCGATTGGCGATTGCCGCTCGATGAGGGTTGGGACATCATCGGTCACGATCGCGCGGTACAGGGGAACCTGGACCCGGTGACTTTATTCGCTCCACAGTCCGAAATTAAGAAGCGTGTCCACGACATTCTCCGGCGCGCCGGAGGCAGACCTGGTCATATCTTTAACCTGGGCCACGGCATTCTGCAGCATACTCCCGTGGATCACGTGCGGGCAGTTGTAGATATGGTGCATGAGTATAACGCGGTGAAGGTCGAGGTATGATGAATTTCATCGGGGTGGTTGCAGCGCTTGCTACGTTCGGCAGTGTATGGTTCGGGCACGTCGCCGTCCGTAAGATCGAATCCGTATCCCAGACAATTTGGATTCCAACAGCGATATTCGCTAGCATCGGGCTTGTCGCACAGTATTTCTCTCTGGCCAGCGTCAGTCGTCCCTTGTCGGTAGCACTCGGCATTCTGGGCATCACCTTTCTGTTCGACGCGTTGGAATTTAGCCGCCAGCAGAAGCGCGTCAAAAAAGGACATGCGCCTGCCAATCCTAACAATCCTCGCCATGCCAAAATCCTGGCTGAATATCCCACCGCAACAACGTGCGATTTACTCAAACGCCAACCCCTCGCAGAGGGTGCAGCTCGGTCACTTCATCTCTAAACGCTGCTTTATTCCATGGATTACTTTGGTCTGTTTACAGGCATCGCCACCCTGCTCGTTATCGGGCTTGGCTTTCCGCTCGTGATTCACGGGGAACGCCTATTTGGCGTTTTATGGTGGCCTTATATGATGGGTATTGGTATTGTTTTGATTGTGGTTTCTTTATTTATCCCAACGGACTGGTTTTCCGTTCTTATAGGTGTGCTGGGTGCAACGTTTGTTTGGGGCTCAACAGAGTTGAAGGAACAAGCTATCCGTGCTGAGCTTGGCTGGTACCCATGGAAGCGCGATAAGCGCAAGCCGCCTTTTGAAAAAGTAATCAGGAAATGGAAAGCACCTCATCTATGATCGGTTTATTGGTGATGGCATACGGCGGACCGAACACGATTGACGAAGTGGAACCGTATCTTTTGGATGTGCGCGGTTACCGGCCTACCGCGCCGGAGATTGTTCATGAAGTCCGCGAGCGCTATCGCGAAATCGGCGGGCGTTCACCGATTTTGGAGCAGACACAAGAACAAGCGATTGCGTTGGAATCTGCCTTGAATACGAATGGACAGGAATTTAAAGCCTTCGTCGGCATGCGACACTGGCATCCCTACATCAAAGAAACACTCGCCGACATGCAGGCGCAGGGCATCGAGCGCGCCGTCGGATTGGTCATGGCGCCGCATTACTCGCGCATGAGCATCGAAGCCTATTTTAAAAAGATTGCCGAAGCGGGATCTGCCGTCGAGGTCGCACCGGTTCTTGATTGGCATTTACTTCCCGGCTATATCGATGCACTCGTCCGCCGTGTCTGTGACGCGTTAGAACGCTTTCCCGCAGCCCTGCGGTCTGAAGTTCCGGTAATTTTCAGTGCACATAGCCTGCCTGAACGAATCCTGGAATGGAATGATCCATACCCCACGCAGTTACGTGAAACGGT
>JBKPQD010000431.1:0-9172 GCA_046733915.1 Chloroflexota bacterium | reverse complement strand
AAATCAACCCTGTGTAATTTTGGATCAATTTCGCACCCATGTCCAATCTTCGTTTGGCATCCTCGGGATTCATGATGCCGCCTACACTCACGATCGGAATCCTTCCATTTACACCCGTAATAATTTGACGCAGGACTGATTCGCTTCGCAGCCGCAATGGACTCCCGCTTAACCCGCCGGTTTCTGCCCGACGCTCGGATCGCAACCCCTCGCGCGACAGCGTTGTATTCGTGGCGATGATACCGTCCATGTTTGTGCGAAGGATCACATCGACGGCATCGTCGAGTTCTGCGACGCTGAGGTCGGGCGCGAGCTTGACGAGCAAGGGAACACGCTTTTGCAGTTTCTGCTCCTCGAGCTTGCGTTGCTGATCGAGGTTCGTGAGCAGGCTTTCCAAGGCGGCGTGTCCCTGCAGCTGACGGAGTCCAGCCGTATTTGGGGAGCTGATATTGATTGTGAGATAATCTCCATACGGGGCGAAGTTTTGCAACAATTCCAAATAATCGAGCACGGCCTCTTCGTTAGGCGTATCCTTATTCTTCCCAAGATTGATGCCTAAAATCAAATCCCCCTTATCGATCATGCGTGCCACAAACTTTCTTCGGAACGGCACGAACCCGAAATATTTTTCGAGCAGGCTTTCGCGCAAATAGGGGTTGAGGCGCTTCTGTACGAACTCCGACCCGCGACTCGGGAACCCCAGGCGATTGATCACCGCTTCATCCTCCAGGAGGCGGAACACGCGCGGCGATGGGTTACCCGGCTGCGGTCGGGGCGTGACCGTTCCCACTTCCACATGACCGAACCCTAAGGCGGCGAGTCCCGCGATGGCAAGGGCATCTTTGTCAAAGCCGGCGGCGAGTCCCACCGGGTTTTTGAAGGTCAATCCAAATGCCCGCACCGGTCGAGGCGGTGGCTTGTACACTTGCGTCAGGATCTTTTTGGATAGGGGAAAATTTCCGGCAATGCGTAGCGCTTGTAGAGTGAGTTGGTGCGCGGTTTCAGGATCGAGGCGAAAAAGCAAACGGCGAAGGGACTTGTACATCAATCGAATGCTGTGGGGCGGCCGGGATTTTGTACGTGCGCAAACACTTCACGGATCATATCTTCGTTCGTGCGAAAAAGCGATAGTGGCGGCAAATGATCGGGGTCAAAGAAATCCACCGCCAGCGTTTCGTAACTTGTGCGCGGGTCACCACCCAGCAGGGTACATAGAAAGATAATTTTATAGGCGTGGAAAAATTCAAACGGCTCGATACGATTTGCATCGATGACGGCGATTACCTTTTCAGCTTTGACGCGATAGCCGCTTTCCTCCCAAACCTCTCGTTCTGCCACAGAGGCGGGCGAATTACCCAAGTCAGCCCAGCCGCCGGGCATTGCCCAGCGGTCGTCGGCGCGCTCCTGGATCAAGAGCAGTTTTCCATTATGGATAACCGCGCCGCGCACATCAATTTTCGGCGTGATATAGCCTGCCTGCATGGAAAAACTCTGCAGCACCGACTCCTTTTCTAATGCCGATTGACTGGCGATCATCTCGGCGGTAATCTCCTGTAATCGTTTGTAGCGTTCAATATCAAACGGGTTTTGACTATAGGTGAGCCCTGCCTGGCTGAGCGAAAAGATTTCCTGCGCCCATTCCATCCACTTTGGTTGCTTTGTATTCATTCGTTTTATTCTTTTCGCTGTCCGCTCTTCACCAGGAAGTACTGCACGATCTCCTCTTCAGGATGAGGGATGTTCATCAATGCGAACATCGCTGCTAATTCGCCGCGATGATGCGTGTTGTGATTGGGCGGCTGGACCATCATCTGCCACAAAGGCAGTGTAAAGGTTTCCCCTTTGGGATTGGTGTAGGTGACATTTCGTTGCAATGACTCCTCCGTCTGCTCAGCGATGAAATTATGCATATTCGTTTCCACATCCACCCAATATTCACGAATGGTTAGGGCGCTCGGAAACTCTTTGGGGTCGAGAAACGTTCCTTTTTCGCCGCGCCAACGCTGCGGCCACATGCGCTCGGAACTCATCATATGGATCAGCACGGCATGGACGCTATCCCAGCTGTGGCCCTGCTTGCGGAAAAGTTGCTCTTCACTCAGCGATTCGGCAACAGCAAGGTAGCGTTTATTCGCCCAGTAGTTGTAGTCATAGAGTTGCAGTAGATACTCTTTCAATAGCATACAGACTCCCTATGGTTTGGAAAAGACCAGCCCATAGCTGTGATTATAGCCGTAGCCATATTGATCCCAGGCGATGATGGTCTCACCTTCGAAGTGCAGCAATTTTGCCACCTCGCGGGCAATGTCCCAGGCGAGCGTGGTGACATGGTGATTCTTTTTCAAATTCGCGGCTTCGATCACCACATGGCCAGACGGATTAAGTTTTTGGGCAACCTGGGAGAAAATAATTCCTATTTCTTTCAAGTAAGAGTGATAATCGAACCCTTTTTGCCGATAATCTACAAATGGATTCTCGCTATCGGTCTCGTTGGTATAGGGCGGCGAGGTCAGGCACAAGTCAAAATTGGGAAGATCGTATTCGAGAAGCTTACGAGAATCGCCGTGAATCACGCGCTCGGGATGAGCCAGCAAGCTTTGGATGTAATTCACTTTCGACTGGCTGTATTCGATACCGTAGCCGATTCTGTCCAATTCCTCCGCAATCCACAGCGTGGTTCCAAACCCTGCAAATGGATCGAAGACAACCTGTCCTTGTTCGGTGAACCGATCAATAAAGAACTCCAGCATGTTATCCGAGGCGCGTACATCTTCGCGCTGAAACCGGGAAGGGAGAACAGTCTTATTCCCTCGCGTGAACTGTATCCAGGTCTGTGCCGCTTTGTCAGGCTTCCCTACCCTGCTGGCTTTGTTGGAATATTTCAACCGTTCTGCCAATGCGCTTTGACCGCGCCTCTTCATCCTGCCTCCAAATCCTGTCTAAACGCCGCGCTTCCCCTGTTTCAACATCTCGATCGTTTTGGCAATCCGGCTCCGGCGCGTTTCCTCTTTTTTCGCCTCGTTGATCCAGGTCACGTATTCTTTACGGTGGGTGTATGAAAGCTTATCAAAGAAGTCATTAGCCTGCTTGTCTTTTTTGAATTCCTTCATCAGATCCTGGGGAATCTCGACCAGGCGCGGCTCCGCGTCGGGTTCAATGGTGACTTCGATCTCATCCCCGAATGTTTTGCCGATCTGTTCACGGATGCCCTTGAGGATGATCAGCATGTGATATTCCGAGCCCATGCGCGTCAGGATGCCGCGATAGGGAACACCCTCGATCATCGCCCGAACCTGGGGACGCTTCGAGCCAAACTCCTTCTCCACATCGAAGGGAATTTCCACGAACGCGCCGCCTCCGCCTGCATTTTTGATCTCCGCTTTAAACGTTTGTTTGTCTGACATAAGATCACTCCTTCCGCGAAGAAACTATGGGAACGAATCCTTGTTTTTTATTCTAACATGCTGAGCGCAGGAGATTCTGTGTGGATCAAAATAAAGACTCCCGGGTGACAACCGGAAGTCTTATTGCTCGAAGAAGTAATCTCTGATCATTTCTTCAAATTTCTGGGAAGCTGATTCCTGCCACCGACCCATACGCCGACGATCGTGGCTAAAATCGAAAGGAAGAAACCGGTCAAAACCGCCGTTTCAAAGCGTCCCTGCGCGAGTGCATCCAGCACGGGAAGTGCTTCGGTATGAGCGCGCAGTCGCAGCGAGGTCGGGATGAGGGCGCCGACAAGTATGCCCAGAATGCCGCCCACCAGTGTCCCCGTGTAATATCCAACACCCACACCACCCGTCGTGCCCGCCGTTTTGACCGTCAAAGCAGCCGTGAGCGCACCGGTCACAAGTCCAAGAACGAGACCGACCACGGAGCCGATGAGAATGCCATCCAAACGACTGGTAATCGCGCCTAATCCACACCCGATAAGCAGGCCCAGGCCCGCGCCAAGGACAGAACCGAAGCTGATGCTGTCCTGCATCATCCGTTTATCCAGGCTTCCCGTCGGCCTGGAGGGTGAACGCAACTGCCTGCTAATATATTGTATGTTCAACACTTCCAGCCATTTATAAGAGCCATCGGGTGTGACACATTCCACTTCAAAATTTTCCTCATCATATTTTTCCACCACTACGCCGATATCGCCAAGATCGATCACACCTTTAAGTTTTTCCGGGACCTGGACAATTTTGACGAGATCATATTGATTAATGCTGTCATGCTTATCCATTCATTTATCGTCCTACATATATAGCGAACAGTCTTTGTGATTCTAACATGGGGCATATGGATGAGCTCTCTGACACATTAAATCAAAACTTCCGAGGATCTCGGAAGTTTTTCGTTTGGATCTATTTTTTCAAATCTCGGGGAATCAGATTCTTGCCACCAATCCACGCGCCGACGATAGTAGCAAGAATGGCTACCAGGAAGCTGCTCAGGATCGCCGTCTCAAAGCGGCCCATCATCAGCGCGTCGAGCACAGGCAACCCCTCTGTATTTGCGCTCATCCGCAGGGACGTCGGGACCAGCAATCCGAGGAGCAAGCCAAAGACCATGCCGAAGCCCATGCCGGTATAAGCTCCCACACTGACGCCGCCGGTCGTACCGGCAGTCCTGGCAGTCAACGCGGCAGTGATGGCACCGGTAAACAGTCCAAGAACGAGACCGATAAACAGCCCAACAAGAGTACCTTTGAGCGTTCCGGTAATGGCACCAAATCCGACCCCGATCAGCGCGCCGAAGATCATGCCAAGTACAGAACCTAAAACAATACTTTTTTGCATCATGGAACTATTTACCTCTTACTCCAGGTTTGTGTTAAAAACCGCCTCGTTTCCTCAATTTTATCCTTTTGTACTTTTCGATTCTCTTCCCAGTATGCTAATAAATCCGTGATTGTGAGCACCGAGTGCATGGAATATCCAGCCTGGACCAGTGATTCTTTCGCACCCGATTGGCGGTCCACGAGCACGACGACATCCTTGACGACCAAGCCTACGCCGGTCAGTTTCTCAATGGCTTCGAACTTGCTCCCGCCTGTTGTCGCGAGATCGTCAATGACCACGATTGTCTCGCCCGCGTGATATTCGCCTTCAATCTCCGCTTTTGTGCCGTACGTCTTGACTTCCTTGCGCGGGTAGATCATCGGGTAATTTCCTTGCAGCGATACAGCCGTTGCAATCGGAATCGCTGCATAGGGCAAGCCGGCAATGCGATCAAATTTTAGTTCTTTCAATACAGGCAGATATGCCGCGCCGATCCGCTTCAGCAGTGTGGGATACGTGATGATCTGGCGCAGATCAATATACAGCGGTGACTGCAATCCCGATTTTAAAGTGAAGCTGCCAAACTTGATGCAGCCAGCGGAGAGCAGATCATCCGCGAGAGAAGTTAAGGTGGGAGGAAGATCTGGCATTGTATTATTCCTTTGTGTATGGAAAGCCTATCATGATTATAATCTCGTGAAACTCAGTCAATTCCGGATGGAGAAAATAGTTCATGACGACCTTCAAAATTGAACCGAACGAAAATAGCCTGCACGGATTCTTTTCCTGCGACCTCGCACCGATTCTCACCATCGAATCAGGCGATACCGTCCTATTCAAAACCCTCGAGGCCGAATGGGGACTGGAGAATTTTTCGGTAACGACATTCGATCCAAAGGCAGGCCCTCCTGTGCGCAAAACGGCGCACACGAATATTGAAGGTCCAAGGGGACACGCCCTGTGCGGCCCCGTGTATATTCGTGGCGCCGAACCGGGCATGACCCTCGCCATTCACATCGAATCCATTCAGCCCGGCAAGTGGGGCTGGACCGTTGGTGGAAAAACACCCGAAGGACAAGTGTTCCATCTTTGGGAGCTGGACCCTGTTCACTTTTATGGGCAGAACCAATATGGTCACCAGGTTGCCCTTCGTCCATTCATGGGTGTGATGGGCATGCCGCCCGCAGAGTCTGGTCAACACCCGACCCAGCCGCCGCGTGTCACAGGTGGAAACATAGACTGCAAGGAACTGATCGAAGGTAGTACTTTATACTTGCCCATCGCCGTCCCGGGTGGATTATTTTCCACAGGCGACGGGCACGCCGCACAAGGAGATGGGGAAGTAAGCCGCACGGCGATCGAATGTCCGATCGAAGAGGCTCGACTGACCTTTGAACTTCAACCGGATATGCATATCACAACACCGCGCGCTTCGACCCGAACCAGCTGGCTGACCTTCGGCTTTGACGAAAATTTGAACGCCGCCGCGCAGATGGCTCTCGATGCCATGCTCGACCTCATGGTGGAGCAGCGCGGCATTACGCGTGCGGACGCGCTTGCCCTTGCCAGTGTTGTCGTGGATCTACGGATCACACAAATCGCCAACAAGGTTTTTGGTGTCCATGCTGTATTGGCACACGATGCCTGGCGAACATAACTCACGTTCCCATCAAGCTGCTTTTTATTCTCCAGATCTCATCGCGCAGTTCTGCTGCGGCAAGACCTGGATTTTCTGCGCGCGCAATTGCGCGCGATACGGGCAGTAGCAGCCCTTTGCCGTCCTTACGCAGACCTGCCTTGAGCGCGGCTTCCAATTCTCCGCCCTGGGCGCCCACACCCGGAGCAAGAAACCATACCGCCGGTGCAACGGCGCGAACACGTTTCATTGCCTCGATATGTGTAGCACCGACGACGAGTCCGAGGGTGTTTTTCGTGTTCCATTGTTGAGCAAGTTTGGCTACATGCTCATACAATAAGTCGCCATCTGCTAAAGCAAGATCTTGTACGTCGCTGGAGCCGGGATTCGACGTTTTGCACAAGAGGAAAATTCCCTTTTCCGAATCCTGGATAAATGGGTCAATGGAGTCCTTTCCCAGATAGGGACTCAATGTAATGCAATCCACACCGAGATTCTCAAATGCAGATTTGGCATACGCCTCCGCGGTGGAGGCAATGTCGCCACGCTTGGCGTCAAGGATGATGGGGATCATCGAGCCCATACGAGTGGATTCCTGCTGTATTGCCGCAATTACCTCTTTGAGTGCCGTCCAGCCTTCCGCACCGAAGATTTCGAAGAACGCCGCGTTGGGCTTGAATGCCGCAGCGTAGCGCGAAGTCTGTTCGACGAGAGTCAGGCAAAAGTCCCGCGCCTCAGCGGCCGTCGGGACAGGCAGCTGCCGGTCTCCGCGGAGATCCTTCACATGCGGATCGAGCCCTATGCATAACAGGGAGGAACAATCATCGACGCGTCTTTCCAAAAAAGAAAAAAAGGATTCCATGTGTCTCCTATTTGAGTGCTGTCCCTAGTAAAATTATGCTTTGCCTAACACCATCGCGAGTAACGCCATTCTCACATACAGCCCGTATTCCATCTGTCGGAAGTACGCGGCGCGTGGATCTGCATCGAAGTCCACGCTGATCTCGCCAACGCGCGGCAGCGGGTGCATAACGATCATGTCCTGTTTGGCGATTTTCATGATCTCGGGATCGATCACATACGCCCCCTTGACCTTTTCATAATCGGCCGGGTCTTCGAAGCGCTCCTTCTGGACTCGTGTCACATACAGCACGTCAGTTTCGGGCAACACATCGGTGAGTGAGTTGAACTCTGCCTGTTGAATACCCTTTGCGCCAACCTCGTCCATGACTTCCTTCGGCATGCGCAGAATCTCAGGCGAGACATAATTGATCCTGACATTGAACAGCGAAAGTAATCGCGCCAGCGAATGGACGGTGCGCCCATATTTTAGATCGCCGAGCATTGTCACGGTCATACCGTCCACACTGCCCGCGCTGAGCTCCTCGAAGATCGTGAACGTATCGAGCAATGCCTGTGTTGGATGCTCTCCGACCCCGTCGCCGGCATTGATGACCGGTTTGCGCGCCGCCTTGGCTGCGATCGCCGCTGATCCCGTCTCGGGGTGACGGAGCACGATCACGTCTGCATAGCATTCGAGCGTGCGGATCGTATCCGGCAGGCTCTCACCCTTCGACACCGACGAATATTTCACTTCGTTGATCGGGATGACCGAGCCACCAAGTCGTTCCATTGCAGCAGTAAAGGAGGAGGACGTACGCGTCGAAGGCTCATAGAACAGGTTCGCCAAAATCTTGCCTTTCAGCAAATCGAACGTTCCGACGCGTTCGACCATGCCGCGCATCTCGTGCGCTACGCCGAAGACATACTCCAAATCGTCGCGCCCGAATTGTTTGACGGAAATGATGTCCTTCCCGTACCAGTCGGCAATCTTGTTCTCGCCAAACGGCAGGTAGGGAGATGTGGGATTTGTTGGCATGTTTACTCCTTGGTAATTAGGGATTATGAATTGGTGACTTAAGAGGTTCAATCATCTTCATGCCGGTGGTGGATGTCGGGCATATGCCCGTGCTCGTGCTCAGCGCGGGGATGCTCGTGTTGATGGGAGTGAGTGGAGCTAACATCATCATGGGAATGAAATTCATCATGGCTATGCCTATGTTCGTGAACCACCGGCATATGAATGTGAAAATGAGCATGCTCCTCATTTGCTAATAACAATGCTCCCGCGATCATCAATATAGCCGCGATGCCAAAGGAAACAGTAATCGGCTCTTTGAAAATCAGGATGGAAAGAAGCACGCCAGCCAGCGGAGCCGTTCCGTATAATGCGCTGGTGCGCGCCGCGCCCAGTCCGCGCATAGAGTAGATGAAGAGCATCGTGCTGAGTCCATAAGATATAAAACCGAGCAGGAGAATGCTCAGGATGGCGGTCCAAACGGGGAGCTGCTGACCGAGCAGAAGTCCGAGAATGAACGAGAAGCTTCCGGCAACCAGTCCCTTCCAGGCGACGATCGTCAACGGATCCTTGGCAGAGATATTGCGGGTGAGGTTATTATCCAGGCCCCACAGGACGCAGGCACCGAGCACCCCGAGCGCGCCGAGCGACATTCCCCAGTTACTGCCGAAATTTGTAGAAAGCAAAATACTAGCCACTGTAATCGCAAGGATTGCGCCGAGCGCGCGGTGACTGATCGACTCATGGAAAAAGAACAGTGCAATCAGTGTTGTCCCCACACCTTCAAAGTTGAGCAACAACGACGCTGTGGATGCGGGCGTGTTCTTCAAACTGATCATCAAGAGGATGGGGGCGAGGATTCCGCCAGAAATGATTGCCCCTGCCAACCATCCCACATCGGGACGC
>JBKPQD010000430.1:0-6312 GCA_046733915.1 Chloroflexota bacterium | reverse complement strand
AACCGGCGCTGACGCGATGTCCATCCGGTTCGATCAGCCAAACCTGGTAGGTCTTGCCCTGGCTGAGTTCCGGGAGACGCCACATCACCAATGCGAGCGTGTTCCGTTCCCGATCGATGAGTACAGACCCGGATAGAGTCGTCGCACTCTCGCCCGGAATGGGAATGGATTGCGTGCCCGGGTAGGCGAGCATGGAAAGTGCAAACTGGCTCGTCTTGAGTTGCTGCTGCAGGCTGGCTTGTTGATTTTGAATGGCGCGCATTTGCGCAAAGGAGAAGACGCTCATGAGCAGCAGCAGAGCAAGGGCTGCTCCCATGGCAACCTGGCTGAACGACCATGCAAAGCGCGGTCGCGGCTGTTTTTGGGCGGAGGGCAATTGGCTTTGCAAACGCTTCCGGAGCGCGGCGGAAGGCTGCCGGGGTGGGGTCGCTGCCAGCAGATTTTCGCTGATCGTGCGGTACTCCGCCAGTTCGGTCCGGCATGATTCGCAAGTTTGAAGATGTACCTCGAGCGCGGCTCGATCCTCCGCATCCAGAATGCCGAGGGCGTAGGCGGGGATATTCTCACGCAGGAGGGAATGTTTGTCGTGATCCATTTACGTTACTCCTACTATATATACGCCAAATCCATTAGATTTGTATTTATTCTTCGTTCCATTTTGCGCGCAAATGCTCCATGGCGGCGCGGACGCGGGTCTTCACAGTGCCTAAAGGCCAGCCGAGTACATCGGCGATCTCACTCTGGCTTAATCCCTGATAAAAAGCCAGCTCGAGCACCTGGCGATGCTCCAACTGCAGCGATTGCACGGCAAAGTAGAGGCTGCGCCAGCGTGCCTCTTCTGGCACGGTGTCTAGATCGGGGATGAACTGCCAGACATCCTCGGGGTCATTCGAGTCGGATAGCATCGGCCGGCGCGCTTCCAGGCGCAGACGATCGAGAGCGGTCCGTTTGGCAATCGTCAACAACCAGAGAAGCAGCGAGCCGCGTTCATTCAGGTACAGGCGAGCGCGGCTCCATAATTTGAGAAAAGTATCCTGGGTGGCTTCTTCGGCAAGCATGGGGTCACTCAGGATGCGCAACGTCAACGCGTGGATCCGGGCGGCATAGCGGTCATAGATTGTCAGGAACGCTTGCTCATCTCCCTGGGCAATGCGGGCAACCAGATCCGTGTCATCGAGGTTTGTCACGCTTTCATTGTACCGAATTTTGCCGAATGCCGCATAATTTCCTCGGCTTTTTATGGGATTTACATTCATGTTCATAAATCCAAAACAGTATGACAAGGCGTATAAGGAAATATGAGACCATGGTCGTCTCTCAAATCAAATAGAGGAGAGTAACAATGAAAAAGTTTTCGCTTGTGTTCCTATCTGCGCTTCTATTCTTGAGCGCCTTCTTTGCTGGATCAGCCACTTCTGCCACTGCGAAAGAGCCGAAAATCTTGGAGTTCGATACGATGGTCGGCATTCCCGCCTCGTTAACCAGAGATGCAAGTCAGGCGCCCTTGCGCGGAATCAGTGGCGGCGGTATTCCATGGACGCTGACCTCTGCTCATGGGGAATTGAAAGCCAGCGGCCAATTGGAAATTGAGGTGCAAGGCTTAGTCTTGGCCACGACCCTTTCCAACCCCTCTCCCGTGTTCCGCGCCATCGTCAGTTGCGTCAAAAGTGATGGCAGCTTTCAGAATATATTGACAGATGCCTTCCCCGCTACCACCGGGCTTGCCTCGGCAGGCGGTGGAAATTCCCAGATTGCAACCACCGTGACCCTGCCACAACCGTGCATTGCGCCAATTATTTTTGTAACAAGTAACGGCGGTGCCTGGTTTGCCGCGACGGGTAACTAAACCAATTTCTCTCTTTATCCGACGAAGCGAGTGGATTTTTTCCACTCGCTTTTTTCGTGGGTATAATGACTCTGCTCAGGAGGAGTTCTCATGTCTCAACTGGCGACAGGTGAATATGATGTCGAGCTAAACGGAGTCCGGATCCATTACACGGTGCGCGGCTCGGGACCGGTCATGGTCGCCCACTCCGGAGGTCCGGGGACTGATGCACGCCTGTGGGATGAATTTGCTCACATCGATGAATTCGTCACCATTGTGGCGATTCATCCGCGCGGCTCGGGTCTCTCGGGACCGGCAGCGGGTGAGGCGTATCTGTTGTCGGATTACGCATCTGACGTGGAAGCGCTGCGCCTGCATCTAGGACTCGACAAACCGATCGTCATGGGTTGGTCGCACGGTGGCATGGTGGCACAGCAATTTGCCCTTACCTATCAGGACTCCCTCTCGAAATTAATTTTGATCGATACCGCTGCGTACCTTGGCGAATTTCTCGGCGACATCGAAGCCGCGGTACAAGAGTTCAAGAATGAACCCTGGTTTGAAGCATCCTACGCAGCGTTGAAAGCAGAATGGGACGGCAACTACCAAACCGACGAAGACATGGGGCGCCTGTTGGCTGAGGAGTTAAAGTTCTATTTCAAGAAGTTCGATGAACGTGCCCAAACCTACCTCGAACGGACAAGAGGCCTGCCCGTGCGCATCGCGCCGCTCAAAGCCTTCAATGACAAGGAAGCCCCCAGCATGGATTTGCGCCCACAGTTGCATAAGATCACAGTGCCTACGCTTGTCATTGTGGGGCGGCATGATTTCATTACCAATGTTGCCATGGCGGAAGAAATGGTCAAAAACATTCCGCATGCAAAATTGGAAGTCTTCGAAGACTCCGGTCACTTCGCCTTGGTGGAAGAACCGGAAAAGTTTTATCGCGTAATCAAGGAATTTGTGGAGAGTTAATAAAATATGTCGCGCTGAGCGGAGGGACAGCGGTCCCCTGTCCCGTAGACGACGCGTCGTTGCGACCGAAGAATCTCATACGGCAGGTGAGCTTCTTCGCTCAGAATGACAGGTTTATAAATGGAGGATGCATGATCGTTGTTTCCGACATGATGGGCACATTGACGACCGGCTCGCCGGTGATCGGTTTGGTGGATTGGATACGTCACAATCAGAGCAAAACCCAGGCACAGCTTTATATGTTACGGATCGCGCCCGCTTACTTCATCGCCAAGCGCGGTCTGATTGACTGGCAGAAATGGGGCCAGGACCTGATGGTCAAAAGCTTGAAAATGGTGCGAAATGCCACCCCGGAAAAAATGAAACTTGTTGGTGAGTGGGCGGTGGAGCATGACTTGTGGCGGAAACGCCGCCAGGATGTAATCGCCCGTTTGACGGCTCACAAGTCACACGGCGCACAAGTATACATTGCCAGCAGCGTCGTCGAGCCGCTGATCGAGCCCTTCGCTCAACGCATCGGCGCGCAGACCATAGGCACACCCGTTACCTACAGGAACGGGCGCGTGGGGCTCGCGGGGGAGCTTACCGCAAGCGAAAAGAAGATCGAGCAGGTGCTCAGCCGCCTCGGCATCAACCGGGTCGATTTTGCCTATGGCGACACCATGATGGATGTTCCCTTGCTGGAACATGCCGATCATCCAGTCGCCGTGTACCCCGATCAGAAATTGAAGCAGTACGCCCTCGAACGCGGCTGGGAAATCATCGGAGACACACCAAGCTATGGATGAAACCCTGATCTGGGAGATTCGTGCATTTGTCTATCGTCACTTTGCAGAGACGACTCATCCTCCAAAAGTGGAGGCAACCGCGTCCCATTTTGGGCTGACCCATGAAGAAGTGACTTCCGCCTATGAAGAACTCAACCGGCGCCATGCCTTTTTCCTTGCGCCGGGCACACATCAGATTCAAATGGCCTGGCCATTTTCGGGCGTGGAGACTGCTTTTAAGGTTTTTGCCAATGACAAAACATATTTCGCTAACTGCGCCTGGGACGCGCTCGGAATCCCGGTCGCGCTACATGCCGAGGCGCGGATCGAAGCCAGCTGCGCGCAAAGCGGAGAACCCATTTATTTAACGGTCAGCGAGCAACAAATCCAGGGGTCGAGCGCATTGGTGCATTTCCTTGTTCCATTCGACAAATGGTATAACGATCTGCCCTTTACCTGAAGGACAATGCTCTTCTTCCGGTCGGAGGAAGCATTGGACGAGTGGCTGGCAGCCAGGCAGACCGAACGCGGCGCGGTATTATCTATCCAACAGTTATGGGAGCTTTCGCAGCCATGGTATCAAGATCGCATATCCCCAGATTTTCATGGCCGGACCCTGGAACAAGCCCGCCAGATTTTCAGAGAAGCAGGCTACACATCTCCATTCTGGCAGGGGCTATAAATCACGCCGGATTGAATCCGGTTTCGTCCGGTGCTATACTGAATTTGTCATCGATTTGCAAGGAGTGAGGACACAATTATGGACTACATCCCACCTGTGATCTTTGTGCCGGGCATCACCGGAACGCACTTACGAGATGTATATCAAATGCCGCCCGATCGCGTTTGGGGCGTGATCGAACATGACTACACACGCGTCGCTCTGCATCCGGATGATCCGCGCTTTGAAGCACTGGAACCGGCGCTGGTGCGTCCCGATAGCATTTTCGATATCGCCTATAAAGAAATCATTCAAGAGTTGCGCTATAACCTGTGCCCCAATGAAGATCAGCCAATCCCCGTTTTTCCCTTTGCGTATGATTGGCGGTTGCCTCTGCAGGTGATCGAAGGACAATTTTCGAACTTTGTAGACGAGGTAGTAGATCGCACCAAATTAATGCTCCATTATGCAGAAGCAGGCTATGCTGAAAATCCCAAGGTGAATCTTATCGGTCACTCCATGGGCGGACTCATCATCGCTGGCTATCTTGATACGAAAGGTAACGCAGCGCCCATCTCAAAAGTCGTGACACTGGCAACGCCCTACCACGGTTCGTTTGAAGCGGTGATCAAGATTGCAACGGGAACATCCAATCTCGGTCCGGATACGCCCCAATCGCGCGAACGTGAAGCCGCACGCATGACCTCATCCCTCTATCATTTGTTACCAGATATTCCGGATGCAATTGAGCTCGATGATCCCAACCTGCCGCCTCCAGCAAGCTTTTTCAACCCTGCGTTGTGGCAGAATAATGTTGTGCAATCTGTTTTAATGTATGTGCAAAAGCGGCTGGCAGCGCTCGATCAGGGGCAGAAAACACAGAAAGCACAGGAACTATTTGAAAAATTTCTCACGGCAGCCCACATGTATCGTGACCGCATTGATAATTTCCGGTTGTCGGAGACGAATCTCAAACCAGAAGATTGGTTGTGTGTGGTCGGTGTAAACTCAAAAACACGCGTGCGCATGAAAATTAAGACCGCAAATGGTGCGCCGTTATTTGATCTCAGCTCCCAATACCGCTTAAATGAGTGGAGAAAAGATCCACACAATCAAAATGCATGGCAATGGACCGGCGATGGCACGGTTCCTTTTGAAGCCGCGCTGCCAAACTTCCTTGCCCGTGAGAACATTGTCTGTGTCACACCGGATGATTATGGCTACTGGGAAATTCAGGATCGATTGGCAGCCGGCGTGGCGGGATTCCATGCGATCATTTGCAATATGGACATGTTGCACCGGATGATCGTGCGGCATTTTACGGGACGACCTGACATGGGCGGCAACACCTGGGGTTACCCCGCGCCGGGCGTCGAGGCGGAAAACTGGAAACCGCCGATAGCAATGCGAAGTAAATAATGGCACTCCACACAAAGACGCCAGGGCGGTGGATTCCGCCGATTCTTTTGCGGGAATGACATATCTTAATCTCATACATGAATCAACTTGCAGCGGATAAACTCCTCGCTCGTGGGCGAACCGCGGACGTGTATGCGTGGGATGACAGATACGTTCTCAAGCTTTTTCAGGAATGGTTCGAGCTCGAAAACATAAAATATGAACAAAGGATCGTCCGGGCAGTCGTTGCCAGTGGAATACGGGCTCCAGCTGTCGGCGAGTTGATTCAAGTGAATGGTCGCAATGGACTGCTCTATGAACGCGTAAGCGGTCAATCCATGGAAACGATGTTCCTGCGCCAACCTTGGCAACTTTTCACCTATGCTCGCATCCTTGCCCAGCTGCACGCGGAGATGCATGAAAAGATTTTTGATCCGATCATCCCGGCACAAAGGTTAAGGTTACAAAACAAGATCGACCAGGCGACGGTGCTGTCCGATTCCCTAAAGACAAAGCTATTGCACGCCCTTGGCTCTTTGCCGGACGGCGACCGAGTCTGTCACGGAGATTTTCATCCTGCCAACGTGCTTTTATCGGGTGGTGACGCGACAGTCATTGACTGGATCGACGCAACGCGCGGCAATCCCTTAGCCGATGTGGCGCGGACGAGTGTTATCGCTCTGGGT
>JBKPQD010000429.1:0-2615 GCA_046733915.1 Chloroflexota bacterium | reverse complement strand
CAGCGTCCCTCCACTTGATAGAGGGCGAGCACGTGATCGTCGTCCATGCCGGGATCGGGCACGATATCAATCAGCAGCGGTTTGAATCCAATCTTCCATAAGGCTAAGGCCGCAAAGAACCCACCATCCAGGCAGTGACATAGGTTGTCAAGCATTACATTCAGCGGGGAGCGATCGCGTTCCTCGCCGATGTACGGCATACTGTCCAGGTATTGCTGAATGGCAAAAGGTGTCTTGAATTGCAGGAATTGTTTTCTCAGGTTTGCGGGCAGATGAGTTTGAAACTGAGTTAGAAATGACATGGCTGACCTTGGTCATGGATTATATAAGAAAAATAAAGACCTGGCTTGTTTCTGCCGTCTCACGGCAGACAAGTCAGGTCCTATGGAATATCTAAAGGAAATTGTTAGGGAAGCAAGACAACTTTGCCCGGGATGGGCGTTTTTCCCCGGAACTCCATCGCCTCGGCAGCCTGCTCCAGCGGGAAGGTTCGGTTTACAAAGATCTTGAGCTCGCCGCTATCAGCCATGTCGGCGAACCTTGTCATGAGATCGCCATTGGGCTGTGCACCAAAGCCATAGCTCTGGATCCCGAGGCGCTGCGGCTCCTCCTGCGGCATTTCCAGAAACAAGGTGCCGACATACCGTCCGCCGCGGCGCAGGGTCTGATACGACTCCTGCACTTTGTCACCACCGACCAGATCCAGGACCACATCCACATCTTTTACAGCGTCGGTGACGACTTCTTCCTTGTGATTGACATAACGATCCAATCCGAGGCCTTTGACCAGGTCCGCCCGTTCGGGGATGTCGGTGCCATAGACATAAGCGCCCGCCTTTTTTGCAAATTGGAGTGCATACGTTCCCACACTGCCGGCAACGCCCTGGATAAACAGGCGCTCTCCACTTTGTAGCTTTGCTACATCGAAGAGCGTTTGCCAGCCGGCGGTAGCAGCGAGAGGAATAGCGGCTGCCTGCACAAAATCCAACGACTCGGGGATGAGGGCAATTTCGCTTGCCTTCGGAGTGCAATACTCGGCAAAGGTCCCGCTGCGTAGTACCACAGCGCCAAATACTCTGTCGCCCGGTTTAAAGTTCGTCACGTTTTTGCCAACTTCAACTACTTCTCCGGCAAAATCTGTCCCCAAAGTGAGCGGGGCGGAAGCCATAAAGGCAACATAGCCGGCTGCCACAGCAGTATCGAAGGGATTAATGGATGCCGCGCGCACGCGCACCAGGACTTCATCATCGGCGGGCACGGGCTGCGGAACATCCTCCAACTCGACAGGTTTCCCCCACTCATTCACACGAATAGCTTTCATATTTCCAATCTCCTGTAATTTTAAAGTGGGTAAGACGAATAAAAAACTGGCAATCATGTATGCTCCTTCGATAGTTCTCCTTTCCATCCAGACAATCGTCCCGCAGAGATCGGAATCAAAAACCGGGTGCAATGTATTGAGATAGGTATAGCACAAATAACACCCTAATTCAATAGCAATGTTCGTTTGTAACCCGCTGACATGCGCTATTCAAGTTTGTAGAGATCCCTTGGATTAGTCGGATTAGATTGATATCCAATTAACATAGAGCAACTTCTCTCTTGGATATAATTGAAAAGACAAATCCACAACCGCCCTTTAGAGGTAGCCATGGACCACAATACGATTCCGTTCAAGCAGCGCAAGCTGGACTGGTTCTTTGTCGGCTTTTTTCTCATCAACTTCTTTTTCATCACCTATATTGTGGATATTGAGCAATTGATCATCGTTGATCCGGCTAATTTTCAGCCGTCGGTCTGGCCGCCGGCCTCGATGGTGAAGCTGATTCATGCCTATGGAAATTCTTTTGATCCATTGTTGATCGCCCGCCCGCAGTGGTGGAAGATGACCATTTGGGTCGACTCATTACTTTATGGTCCGTTTTACGCGTTGGCGGTCTATGCCTTTATTAAAGGCCGGGATTGGATCCGTATCCCGTCGATTTTCTATTCGGGGATGATGTTTATGGGTGTCACCGTTATTTTGGGCGAAGAGGCGGCTGGTCCGCACGCGACGCCGCATCTGCCTCTCGTCCTGGGGCTGAATCTGCCCTGGTTGCTGATTCCGATTTTGCTCACGCTTCGGCTGCGTCGTGAGCATCCATTTGAGATGGATCACTCGAAGTGACTTTTTTACAGCGTTACGGGAATTGGGCGATTGTTGCCGGCGCATCGGAGGGACTCGGTGCAGAATACGCCAGAGAGCTGGCTCAACGGGGCTTGAACTTGATCCTGATCGCGCGGCGGGAAGAGCTCCTGCAAACTTTGGCAAAAGAGCTTTCTGAAAAATACAAAATTAGGGCAAAGCCTCTTGTCCTGGATCTATCCGTACCGGATGCTGCCGAGCAGCTTATCGAGCGCACCATGGATTTCGATATTGGGCTCCTGGTTTATAACGCCGCGTTCTCGGCGGTCGGTCCCTTACTTGAACACACCATGGACGAGCATATGCGCGAACTCCACACGAATATCCATACACCGTATAAATTGGTGTATCTACTTGGTCAGCATTTACTTCAGCGTGGGCGAGGGGGGATTGTGCTTATGTCCTCTTTAAGCGCGTTCCAAGGCTCGGC
>JBKPQD010000428.1:0-3954 GCA_046733915.1 Chloroflexota bacterium | reverse complement strand
GCTTGCACAGCGTATGATGCGTGCCTTAGCATTCCCGGAGGTCCGTGAGGCTTTGAAAGAGCTGATGGAGCAGCTCCAGCAAATGGGAATGAGCCGCGAGCGCATGGAGGAGATCCGAGAGCAGATTGCTCAAAATATGGCCGGCATCGAACAGCAAATCAAGCAATTTGCCGGCGAACGCATCGCCGAGAACCTAAGCGAGCAGCCGCCCGGAGAAAACGCGGATAACTTGATGAACCGCCCATTCCACGCCTTGTCGGATGCGGATAAAAAGATTCTGCAACGCGAGGTGAAGCGCCTGGCGGCCGCGCTGAAGACGCGCATCGCTTTGCGGCAGAAACGCGCCAAGAGTGGACAGCTCGACCCGAAGGCGACCATCCGCTCCAACCTCAAGCATCATGGCGTGCCGATGGAAATCCATTACCGAGACAAGATCCGCAAACCCAAGATCGTGGTCATTTGCGATATCAGCACCTCGATGCGCTTCTGCTCTGAGCTGATGCTGAGCTTCCTCTTTGCCCTGCAGGGACAAGTGAGCAAGACCCACGCCTTCGCCTTTATCGACCACCTCGAATATATCTCCGAGGACTTCAACGGCTCAAACGCCGACGAGGCGATCGCCTCCGTTTTGTGGCGTATGCCAAGCGGACATTACAACACCGACCTGGGCTGGTCCTTGAACAATTTCAACGAAGAGCATATGAGCACGCTCAACGGGCAGACGACGTTGCTGGTGGTCGGCGATGGGCGCAATAACTATAACGATCCGCGCCTCGATATTTTCTCCACAATGGCTCGTCGCGCCTCGCGGACGATCTGGTTGAATCCTGAGCCCCCCTATCTCTGGCATGGCGACAGTGATATGCCGAAATACGCGGCCCTGTGCAGCAATGTGCTGAAGGTCAGTAACCTGAAGGAACTCGCAGAGGCGGTAGATTCCCTGCTCTCCACTTAAGACAAGCGCAGCGCATTACAGCTACATATTTGTAACCAATTCATAAAGTTGGTTCTGGAAATCCGCTTATAATACGGGGAATTATTAAAAGGAAGATTCGCCAGAAAATCATCGCGTCCCGTACCCACTATGGCAAAGATCATGATCGTGGAAGACGACGTACAAGCTTCCCTCTTCCTCGCAGAAGTCGTGACGATGGAAGGCTATACGCCCATTATTGTGAACGAAAGCTTTAAAGTGATGTCGCTGGCAAACGCCACCCGGCCGGATGCCTTTATCCTCGATTTGATGATGCCGGAGCCAGATGGATTCAAGTTGTGTCGAATGTTGCGAGCAACGGCGCGGTTTGTGTTGACCCCCATCCTCATCGTGACAGCCCTGGATGACACCGACAGCCGAATCGTGGCGTTTGGCGCCGGGGCGAATGATTATCTGGTAAAACCGTATCATATTGAGGACCTGACCTCAAAATTAAATACCTTGTTGAACACTAACCTATAAATGGAACGCCAAATCATCACAGCGAGCGGAAAACCCTATGGCAAAAATCATCGTCGTCGATGACGAAAAAGCATCTACGGTTCTATTCGAGCAGGTTCTCCTGATGAACGGCTATGAAGTGATTACCTTGAATGAAAGCGGTAAAACGATCGAGACCGCGAACGAATTCCACCCGGATTTGTTCATCCTTGATCTGATGATGCCCGATCCGGATGGATTTAAGCTCTGCCGGATGCTACGTGCCATGCCGCAATACAGGCGGACTCCGATCCTGATTACGACAGCGCTGAACAACATGGATAGCAAGCTCGTTGCAATGGGCGCCGGTGCAAATGATTATCTGGTTAAACCGTTTCATATCGATGAGCTCTATGAGACCATCGAAAGGCAATTGAAGAAATAAAGTTTTGGAATGCAAAAACACTCATCGACGTTCGATGAGTGTTTTTTAGTGGCAAATAAAATTCTCGCCGGCCGACAGCTTCACCGGGTCGTTTTACGGTACACTTACCCGATGTCCATTTCCCCTGTCGAGAGTGAGACAATTGTGATCGGTGCAGGACCAGCAGGGCTGGCAGTGGGCGCATGTCTGAAACAGGCAAACATTCAAACGATCCTTTTGGAGCAAAACGACAAGGTGGGGTCCGCGTGGCGTGGTCACTATGAGAGACTACACCTGCACACGGACAAAAAGCATTCTGCACTCCCCTGGCTGGCATATCCGGATCAGTATCCACGGTACCCATCCCGGCTGGAGGTCCTTGCGTATTTAGAGACGTATGCAAAAACATTCCAATTGGATATTCGGTTCAATCAAAAAGTAGCTTCGGCCTGCTATCGAAATGAGCACTGGGAAGTTCAAACCCAAGACAGCCTTTATCAAGCAACAAACCTGGTGGTGGCGACTGGCTACAACCGCGAACCCGTGCGCCCCAGTTGGCCTGGGCAGAATTTATTCAGCGGGACTCTGTTACACAGCTCACAATATAAGAACGGTGAGACCTTCCGAGCGCAGAAAGTGCTGGTGGTCGGTTTTGGAAATTCAGGAGGCGAGATTGCGATTGACTTGTGGGAGCATGGAGCACAGCCAAGCATTGCCGTAAGAAGTGCAGTGAATGTCATCCCGCGTGAGTTATTTGGGATGCCCTTCTTATTCATCGCCATTCCCCAAAGTAAGCTTTCGCCTCGGTTGGCTGATATCATCAATGCACCCATTTTACGTATACTGGTGGGCAACCTCTCGAGCTATGGGCTTCGCCAAGCACCGTACGGTCCCATGACTCAAGCCCGAACCCGTGCACATATTCCGCTCATTGACGTGGGTACGATGAAGTTGATCAAAGAGGGACATGTCATGGTACGACCGGCCATTCAGGAATTTACGCCGGGTGGTGTGATATTCGACGACGAAAAACAAGATGATTTCGATGCTGTCATTCTTGCGACAGGCTTTCGTCCGCGCGTGAATAGCTTTCTCAAAGTGGCTTCTGACACCGTAGATCAAGAAGGCACGCCGCTGCAAAGCGGACGTTTGGTATCCATCCCCGGTTTGTATTTCTGTGGCTATCATGTCTCGCCAACAGGCATGTTGCGGGAAATTGGAAAAGAGGCAAAGCAAATCAGCGCCAGCATTGCCGCCAGAAAGATATCAAAATAACGAAATGTAGATTCCATGTCAGATTACACGATCGAGACAGATCAGCTCACGAAACGGTTCGGCGACGTCCTGGCCGTGGATTGCGTCAATTTACGTGTCAAGCCTGGCGAGATCTATGGATTTCTGGGTCTCAATGGCGCCGGCAAAACAACCACCATCCGCGCCCTGCTCGGCATGATTCGCCCGAGCGCAGGAAACGTGAAAGTGCTGGGACAGGACGTCGGTCCGAACGGACGCGGGCCGTGGGCACGGGTGGGCCATCTCGTAGAAACGCCCTCTGCCTATCCCGAATTGACCGTAAGTGAAAATCTGCAAGTCGCTGCCCGCCTGCACGGGATTTTCGAATCGGACGCGACTAAGCGCGTCGTTGAACAATTAAATCTCGGCTCCTACGCGGACCGGCGGGCTGGCACGCTTTCGATGGGCAATCTGCAACGCCTTGGATTGGCGCGCGCCCTTCTGCATGAACCCGAGCTCTTAATCCTGGACGAACCAGCCAACGGACTCGACCCCGCCGGCGTGGTCGAAATCCGTGAGTTGTTGCGGCGATTGGCGCATACAAATGGTGTGACCATCTTTATGTCGAGTCATATTCTCACCGAAGTAGACCAACTCGCCACGCGCATCGGTATCATCCATAGCGGACAGTTGATTGAAGAGTTGGACACCGACCAACTCGAACAGTTGCGCTCGCGGCAGCTTGAGGTCAAAACGCGAAACCTGGTTGCAGCCCAACTCAGCCTGCAAAGTGCCGGATACAAATTTAGGATTGATGATGAATCAATGATCTTTGAAGACGAATACACGATCGCCCATCCTGACGATATCGCTCGTATTTTAG
>JBKPQD010000427.1:0-5671 GCA_046733915.1 Chloroflexota bacterium | reverse complement strand
GGGTTTCAGCCGGTAGATCCAAAAGAAGACCATCAGAGAAAGAGCAAGAGCAACTGTTGCTCCGCGCGAAAACGTGAAAACTACGGTAAGAGCGCTGGCAGCCGCGCATAATGCGGCCAGGATTTTTATGAGCATGCTCTTGTCATGCACCAGACGCTCCACGCCGAGCAATGCCAGAACAACCATCACCTGTGCAAAAAAGTTCGGGTCGCCGACCGGCCCGGAAAGGCGGTAATCATTTGTGGGGCCCACAATGTTCATATATTCTGCGACTGCAAAGCCGCCATAATTACTTCGAAAATTCCTTGTAAGATACTGGTGCACACTGATCGAACCAATGAACACGCCGATCACCAGCAACGTATAAATTACGTTCCGGAACTGTTGCGGTCGTTTGAGTAGCGCTACCACCACGATCGCGATCAGTGCATCTTTGACATAATTACTAAGCGAATACATGACGGCGTCCTTATCGGGCGCGTACATGAGCGATGTAAATCCAACCAGGCCATAGGCCACGACCATCAGTGTCGGCAAAAACAAACCGCGCGGCCGTTCGCCTGCGATCGCCCAGCGGATGAAGATGGCGATCAACAACAAAACAATAAAGGATTTGGCAATCGACGGCGCGTTATAGTTATGGACTGCAATGTCGGAGAAGCGGGTATACGTGATAAAGACCAGCAGGAGCAATCCAAATTCCACGGAAGCAATGGTAGCCACAAAACCAATCAAGCTGGCCAGGCCCACGAGGACATAAGCCGGATTGTCGAAATAATTGATTAAAAGCCCAGCACCTACACCAAACAACACGGCAAATAACGCATAGGTAAGCGACGACAGCCGCGAGGAAGCTGGATTTCCTTTTACCAACATGGATGTACGCTCCTGTTAATCGGGGATGGCTTTCTTCGGTTTCATCTTCAAGATTCGCCGGTAGTAGCCCATCCTCCAAATCAAGTATTCAATGAGCACACCCCAACCTGGGGCAAAGAAGCGACCGGACGTAAGCACGACCAGTTCCTTGGCACCGGAATAGGCGATCTTTCCACCCATCGCTTTCACCGTGGGACCGACGTGAAGATCGTACGGGATGCGCCCTTCGGTAAACAAGTGCAGCATCAATTTCTTGCGAATGGCATAATTACTGCCGCGGCTGGTCGGCGTACCGAGGACATTCCTGCGCAGCCAGCGGCTGGCATGATGAACAAACATGCGCGCTTTGACGGAAATCCCGGGTGGCAAATCCGTGTAGGCGACATGTGTGTACGCCAAGTCATATCCCTCTTCGAACTTAGTAATGTACCAATCGATCAGCGCCGTTGGATTCGGAATGCGGCAATCGGCGTCGAAGAGCAGAATCTTTGGAGACCGCGCAATCCGGACTCCGGGAATACGTGCTGCGATCGCCACACCGCCCTCATGCTCGACGCGTGGGATCCCGAGGGTCACCAGGCCTGCGCGCCGGTAACTTTCGATTTCCTGCGGCGGGTTTTCGGAAGGGTAATTATTGATCACCAGGACAATCTCGAGCCGTCTTCCGCCGCTATATCTGCACAAGTCGGAAAGCAGATGAGGAATATTATCCAAATCTTTCTGGGCATTGACCGGAACGACGACCGTCGCTTCGGGATAAAACGACTGGTTGCCTTGCAATCGCAAGATTTGTTCTTTGAGTGTGTCCAATTCATGCTCTGCCATGGGGTATCTCACATCGCCTGGGTGGCTTTGAGCAAATACATGCCGTTGTTCTTCTTCGCCACATCCAGCGCCCATTCGATGTTCTTGATCATGGTTTGCGCGGTATCACCGACACGATATTCGGCAATTCCGATCTGCGGATCGAGAAGTAGCTCTTCCCCGGAAACATCGATTGCTACCGGATACGAAAGCGCCATGCGCACACGCTCCATGGTGTTCATCGCTGCTGTCCCTGGCGTATCTGAGAGCAGCACGATGAAATCAAGCTCGCTCCAACGACCAACAATGTCATTTCCACGCAATTGGTTTCGCAGGGTCTTGGTGACATGACGGAATACATGTTGTAAAGTGGACTGCGGCAGCACTTTGATGTAGTCTGTCAGACCATTCAAGTGAACGACGCATAGCGAGAAGTCTTGCGCGGAAGCGAATGCAACCTCAGAAAGCCTTTGCTCGAACGCCCGACGGTTTAACGCCAGGGAGGAGTCGTCCAGGCTGCGCTGGCGAACAAAGCCTTCGATCGGCGTGCGCACAAGTTCACGCAGCAAAGCCAGCATGACGCCCAAAGCGAGTCCTACCACGAGCGCCACACCTGCACTGCGCACGGGTTGCGGCGAAATAGGAGCCGCCGGCGCCGAGGCAGGATCCAGCACGTTGAGATCATAGACCTGATAGAGACTGTGTACATACTCCACCGTATGCTGCCCGATGCCATTGGCAAGGGTATACACCACGTTCCGATCGGGTCCGGTGACGGAAAATTCAATGATGTTCGCATCGGGGAGCGCAACAGCACTGTATTTGTATTGGGAGAGGTCCACGCCGTTGAGCTGAAGCAGATTCAACGTCTCATTGTACATACGCTTGCTGTTGAGGATTTCCGCATAAGTGGTGATGATTGAGCGCTTGTCCAGCGTGGAGAGACTATTCAGCAGGTTGCTTCCACCGGTCACAAGAGATGGACTGGGCGAAACAATGAAGCGTGCAGTTGCCCGGTACGTTGGCGGCGTGAAATAGGATGCGATAAGTGCAGCAATGACGGTCGCCAGCGTGACAATGACAATAATCCACCAGCTTCTTTGTAACATTCGAAAATAAAGTTTGACTTCCATCTTCTTATTCCTTTCTGTCTGGAATGCTTGAATGATTGAATGATTGCTTTAGGACGCCTGCAAAATTAAACGCGAACTCTCAAAAAGAGTTGCCAGCTTTCGCACATTCGACGAGAGTTCGAACTCTTCCAACACCCACTTCTGACCGAGGTCGGCTCTTCGCGCCGCCTCAGCCGGATTGCGATGTATTTCCGTCAGCGCGTCTGCCAGGGCCAATACATCCTCGGGAGGAACCAACCAGCCCGTCTCGCCCGGCCGTACCAACTCCGGCACACCGGAGATCGAGGTGGCGACCACAGGAACGCCGCTGACCATGGCCTCCATTAAGGCCACGGGAATGCCTTCCATCTTGCCGGTGTGTGTCACCACGGATGGTTGAACATAACAATTCGCAGTTCGCAAAAGGCGCGACACCTCAGCCTGGGTCCGCGCGCCCAATAACTCGATCTGCCCCTCGAGCTGGTTCTCCTCGATGGCACGTTCCAACACCGGTCGCAGGTCTCCTCCGCCGACGATCCGGCATTGAAAAGGTATCCCGCGCTTCAATAGCTCTGCGCACGCCTTTACCAGGTAAATATGACCCTTGTACGGCTGCAAGCTTCCCACGCTGATAATTTCCAGCTTGCCGGAACCATTGCCATTGGCTTGCTTTTTCAGCTGGTAATAGGATGGCTCGATCCCGCAGCGCACGACTTGAGTTTTCTCGTTGACCCACGGTCCGAACCGGTCCGCCAGGTATTTGCGATTGAACTCGGAAATTGCGGAGATGAAGGCAGAGTCATGGAGTTTGGTGGCGAGCATGGATTTGTCAACAAAGATGTCGTGCGCATGCACAGTTACACTGTACGTGATACCCGTCCATTGGTTGATCAGCCAGGCAACCAGAGCAGGATGCGATGCATAATGGGCATGGATATGGCTGATGCCCTGCGCCTTGAATTCATCTGCCATCCACGCCGCACGCGGGAACAACAACAGAGCACGCGCCAAAAACTTTGGGCTGCCAATGTTCTCGCGCACTACCCTCCCCAGCAGGGAAAGGTACTGGCGCGGCCGCGTGACCATTTTCAAAAGGTTTGATTTCCACAATCCCAGGGAGAGCCAGGGCACCGCATGTACCCGCTTCAACCACGGACGCGCTTCTTCGTGGATCACCTCCTGTCGCTGGATGACAAGCGGATAGAGTTCAATCTGCCATCCCAGAGTTTCCAGGTGGATCATCTCACGCAAAATGAACGTCTCCGGAAGATGAGGAAAACGAGACACGATGTACGCGATTTTGTTCGTCATGGCATTTCGATTAGTGCGCCCCCCGTTGCTGCAGGGCAGCCACAACAGTCAAAAGCAAAATTTGGATGTCGAGCCACAGACTGGCACGCTCAATATAGGCAATGTCCAAGCGCAAACGGTCATCGAACTCCAGTTGCGCGCGTCCGAAGACCTGCCAGAGTCCCGTGATGCCCGGTGTAACATCCAGTCTGGAGGTTTGCCACAATTGATACGTTTCGGGACCAAATGAGGTGGGACGCGGTCCGACAAGGCTCATCTCGCCCCGCAGTACGTTGATCACCTGAGGCAGTTCATCGAGGCTTGTCTTGCGCAGGAACTTACCTACCCGTGTAATGCGCGGATCGTTCGTAATTTTGAAGTCGGGCCACTGCAGTTCGTTCAGATGAGAGTATTGTTCTTTCAACTCCTCTGCATTCGGCACCATTGTTCGAAACTTGTACATGTCGAATCGGCGGCCGCCTTTTCCCGTGCGGAGCTGCTTGAATAGCGCCGGCGCCCCCGGAGAGGTGATTCGAACAATCAATCCAATGATTGCCAACAGGGGTGCCCATAACGGCATGGTGAGCAAAACCAAGGTGACATCCATGATGCGTTTTGCAACTTGATAGAAATCTCCGGTCAGGGAACGTCGCCGTGGACTAAACTTGACAATCCATTCCTCTACACTTTGCGGAGCAAATGGAAAAGTGGTCATGTGTTAGAAATCTCCTTTTGGGCGGGTTGGTGATTCTCAATTCCTGAGGCGCTTCGTTGGGTCAGACGCTGGCGCGCCTTCCTGAGCAGATCGTCAAATGTTAGCGCCTCTTCCGGAAAAGTTGCCACACCCCACAGAATGGTAAGACCTGTTTTCTCTTGCACAGCTTCTATAATGCGCCGGGCGAGAAGGAGTCCGGCAGACAGATCTGTCTCGGGGCAGAGAATAACAAACCGCCAGCGCTTATCCCGCAAGACCAGGTCAGTTTGGCGGATGCGCTCATCGATGATTTGTCCTACGCGCGCCGATGTAAAGCGGTTGGCAATATCAATTTGGATGCTCTTTAATACTTCGCCATTGCTCCTTTGCTGCTCCGGATCTACTTCGATCAACAGCAGGCTCAGCGGGCGCTGGTAACGCCGGCTCCGATTGAGTTCGATTTTGACCCGCTGACCACCCTCATCCAGTTCCTGGGCGCGGTGCGGGAACACATCACTGGCGAGTTCATCCATGACCGATTCCGCATGGCCGATCTGCTTGGCAAGTTGGTGAGCAAGCCAGATTCCTGCCTCGAGGAGTACAAGCTCCAGGATGACCACTGCAATATTCCCGGACGTCGTGGTACGGGCGCGATTGATGAACAATGACAGCATGATATAAACCGTCGCCCCCAGCGCCATGGGCACCGATGTGGAGACACGCGTTACAGACGGGAAGAACAGCGTGACAGGCACGCCAATCATCGCCAGAAGATAGAAATAGGAGGCAAAGTTTATGATGGGTCTACCCAGATAGTCAGCCTGTCCGAGTACAAATTTTACGGCCATATAAACGGTAGACCACAGAAAGAAACGTCGTAATTGAGTCACAGAAC
>JBKPQD010000426.1:0-2968 GCA_046733915.1 Chloroflexota bacterium | reverse complement strand
AAACCAGCAAGATCATGGCAGCATGTTTGAGAATTTTTGGGCCGGACTCCGACCAGAAGCAAAACTGCTCTTGCTGTGTGCGCGCACGCGTGTGAATAGCGCTGAAGCACAAGAAATTGCAAAGCTTCTGCAAGAGGAGATTGACTGGCAACTCTTGCTTGACATGGCATATGAACACAAAATCACGGCGCTTGTACTTCGAAATTTAGACGCCGTCGCTGTAACGGCAATGCCACAAGATATTCGAAAAGAGCTAAAGCAACAAATCCAGATAGATATTCAAGGAAATCTTGCCCTCACAAAGGAACTGCTTGATTTGCTGCGCCTGTTCGAGAAACAGGAAATTCTCGCTATCCCTTATAAAGGCCCGGCCCTGGCAGCCTCGGTGTATCATGATTTAGCCGTCCGCCCATTTGGCGATATCGATATTCTGGTTGATGAACGCGATATGGTGCGCGCTATGAATCTGCTGGTCTCCTGCGGATATGAGATCATCCGTCCGCACAACATCGCCCAGGCTCACGAGCATTTCCGCTCCCTCTGGGTCAGTCGCCTCGTGAAGAAATCGCCATGGGCATACCAGGTCGTGTTGTGGCATCCTGATCGTCAGGGCATCGTGGAACTGCACTGGCGATTTACGCCCCGATACATTTTTTCGGAGCCCGCGCAGCATATCTGGGGCGAGCTGCAACCGGCCGCGTTGGGTGGTGATACGATTCGCAGCCTTTCCCCGGAGGATTTGCTGTGGTTCCTGTGCCTGCATGCCACCCGTCACCAATGGATGGAGCTGCGCTGGATTTCCGATGTTGCCGAGTTGCTACGGGAATATCCGAATTTAGATTGGGGAAAAGTGAGCGCACGCGCAAACGCGTGGGGACTCGAGCGAAAGCTTTACTTGGGCACCTTGCTGGCCCATACTTTATTGAATGCACCATTGCCTCCAGCCGTACAGGCAAGACTTCGATCCATACCGCATGTAGAAAAATTGGCGCACCAGGTGCTCGACCGGCTCTTTGCAGATTCAGCGCAAAAAACGCTCTTCAGAAACTGGAAACGTTTGGGATTTCAGCTGCAGGCGATGGACCGGCTGACCGACAGATTCTGGTACATGCTGCGCTTCTTCAAAGGCATCGACCGCGAGCTCACCCTCGAGCGGAAATTCATCAAGCGCTTCTCATTCCTATCCCTGTCCTCCCGACTGCTCGAGCGCAACCGCTAAGACGGATTGCAAAAGCACAAACCCGATCTACGCCCCATGATCCACATTTCAAACCAATTTGCGTCTCGTTGACGGATGTCACGCTGAACGCATGATGCTTGGAACGGGGCAATTCGCTTTAATCAAGATATAATTTCCAGGCTTTTGAATTTATCTGCGCTGGGTAGGGGCGACCGGCTTAGGCGAACCGTGGTCATGGATTGGCAGGTCAACCAGTTTCGCTGGGCCTTGCATCGCCGCCAACCCCCAACAAGGAGTATGCATGAAACATTTTCTGGCAATATCGGATCTGTCGCCGGGGGAAGTACAGGATTTGCTCGATCTTGCAGTGAAACTCAAAGAAGAATATTTCAAAAAAGGGAATCCGCCACTGTTCAAAGGCAAGGTGCTGGGCATGATCTTTCAGAAACCCAGCCTGCGCACGCGCGTTTCATTCGATATGGCGATGCGCCACTGTGGCGGCGATGCGCTCTATCTCTCTCCGAACGAGATCGGTCTGGGCAAGCGCGAATCGATCGCGGATATTGCCCGTGTCCTTTCCGGCTACCTCCAGGCGTTGATGGCGCGCACCTTTGACCACCAGCATGTGCTGGATCTGGCGCAGTGGTCCGAGATTCCGGTGATTAACGGGTTAAGCGATTACAACCATCCCTGCCAGGGCATGGCCGATGCGCTGACCATCCAGGAGAAATTCGGCCAGGCGAAAGGCTTGAATATTGCCTATGTGGGTGATGGGAACAATGTTGCCGTCTCGCTGATGCATGTCGCTGCGAAGCTGGGCTGGAATTTTACGATTGGCAGCCCTGAAGGCTATGACATCACGTCGAAGGCAGTGGAGATCGCCCGGCAGATTGCGAAAGAGACCGGCAGCAAATTAACATTCCTTCGCGATCCGCATCAAGCCGTCAAAGGCGCCCAGGTGATTTACACCGATACCTGGACCAGCATGGGCCAGGAAGAGGAAACGGCGAAGCGCGAGAAAGTCTTCCCGCCGTACCAAGTCAATACAGAACTGGTCAACGAAGCCGATCGGGATGTGATCGTGATGCACTGTCTGCCTGCCCATCGCAACCATGAGCTAACCGATGATGTCGCGGATGGTCCGCATTCGGTGATCTTCCCGCAGGCGCACAATCGTCTGCACGCACAGAAGGCAATCCTGGCGCGGTTATTTGGCGTGGCGTGATCGATCCGTTGCGTGGGGCAGAGGCTCCACCCAACGATGACAAAATATAAAAAGGGAATTTTATGGATACAAAAGAATTTATCGCGATGGAAGAGGAATACGGTGCGCATAATTATCACCCACTGGATGTGGTCATCGAGCGTGCCGAAGGCGTCTGGGTGTACGGCGTGGATGGCAAGAAATACCTGGATTGTCTGTCCGCCTATTCGGCGTTGAACCAGGGCCATGTGCATCCGCAGATTTTGCGGGCGTTGCTGGAGCAGGCGAAGAAGGTCACGCTCACTTCACGCGCCTTCCGCAACGACCAATTGCCCCTGCTCTATAAAGAGCTCTCCGAGATGACCGGCTACGAAATGTCGCTGCCGATGAACAGCGGTGCCGAAGCGGTGGAGACAGCGCTTAAGCTGGCGCGCAAATGGGCATATCGGGTCAAAGGTGTGCCGCGCCACCAGGCGGAGATCATCACCGCTGCGGGTAACTTCCACGGGCGCACGATCTCGATCGTCACGTTCTCCACGGAGCCGCTGTATCGGGATGACTTCGGTCCGTTCACACCGGGATTT
>JBKPQD010000425.1:0-7424 GCA_046733915.1 Chloroflexota bacterium | reverse complement strand
CTCCTCGGACTGCCAAGCAAAAAATTCATCCGATGAATTGGCAATCACAATGATGATGGGAGCCTCTAGACTTAAGGAATAGAACTTCGCCTGATCTTCGTTAGCTCTCGAAGCAAGCGATAAGACCTCTTCGCCAAACGTATCGGGGCGATCATGCCACCAGATCACGAAATGGGAATCCTCTATCGACTTCCAGTTAAAAGCTGCATCGCGGTAATAATAAATATAGTGAGGGCTTTGGCTGGATTTGCCGCCATCTTTCACCGACCAATAATAGCGGATGGGAGAAAACGGCGGAATCTCCAAATTCTTGGTTTCCAGGTAAAACTTGCGCCTATCGCAATCGTCCGACGTCTGCCCTTCGTCGAGGGACCACTTTTCCTCGGTCCAGCCCCAGTACGGGGTCGCATCGGCGGCGGTTGTGTAATAAAAGGAAACGCTCGAGGAAGTGGAGCGTCCGCAAATTTCCACGCGAAAGGTGAGCCCGTCGGGATAACTGCTCTCAACCTTTGCATTCCGAAATTGGATCGCATTCTGCTGCGTTGGGGAAAGAAAGCTAGTTTGTCCACCCAAGAAGCCCATCAAAAGAAGAAAACTAACCAAGCGATGCATCATCGTAGATCTCCCGCCTTATTTTAACGCCGACGCCTACGTCACCACACTTTTGAAATGCATCTGTAGGGTCAAGATGTGTAGATTCAGACTAGCGCAATCGTTCGAACAGATCTGTCTCCACGTTCCTTCCACCGTTTACCAGACTGAAGGTTCGATAAAAATGGCCCGTGCCGAACATGCGCTGAAGCTCTTCAGCAGACCACTCACCGAGTGGTCCATAGCCGGGGAGCTGCGATTTATGACACTGGATGGCTGCACGGACTCTATCCATAAATTTTTGGTTGTCGAGTTGCGATGTAATCTCCCAATCCTGCCAGCCAACATGATGACGGGTGATACCGTCCACCTCCATGCGGATGCCGCCAAAGGCTTCCTTGGCAGCCTGAACCATCTCCAGCGAATCGACCATGTAATAGAATTTGGAAACGCGGTGCGGAGGCATGCTGCTGACGAAGCTTCCATCCGCTGCGCAGATCAGCGCCGCATGGGTAAATTGAGAAAGCGCAATATGATCCGGATGCCCGTAGACGCCATCGGGAGCAAAGGTCACAACCACGTCGGGCTGGATCC
Organism: Chloroflexota bacterium; assembly: GCA_046733915.1. Lineage (GTDB taxonomy): Bacteria > Chloroflexota > Anaerolineae > Anaerolineales > Villigracilaceae > Defluviilinea. Next base: position 6,239 of record JBKPQD010000425.1, on the reverse strand, counting down.
GACGAATGTGAGCGACGAGCTTGGCGACGATCTCGTGCGGCTCGGCCTGATCCACCTCGCCATCGATGTAATCCAAAAAGCTGACCTCATGCAGACCCAGTTGCTCGGCTGCACAATGCAGTTCCGCCTCGCGGATCCGACCGACTTTTTCCAGACCGGGATCCGGTCCCTCGCTGTCGAACCAGCCGCGTTCGCCGCGCGTGGCGCAGACAAGGTAGGTTTCTACGCCTTCGGCAGAATAGTGCGCCAGCGTGGATCCCAACCCGAGGGTTTCGTCGTCAGGATGAGGAAAGATTGCCAATAATTTTAGATTTCCGTTCATGTGATCTCTTACACGAATGCTCTTTCGCTACGAAATGCCCTCAAATAGATCCTTCTCGACGTTTCGCCCCGCATTGACGAGACTGAAGGCGCGGTAAAAGGCGCCCTGCATGGCAAGGACGGCGACGGCGGATTCTTCGCTCATTTCTGCCATCTTTCCCAGGCTCGGCAATTGACTCTGGTGACACTGAATGGCGCGCCAGGCGCTATGGCAGTAGTCTGCCATTTCAATGCGCGTGGTGATCATCCACTCCTTCCAGGCGATTTCGCCGCGCAGTTGATCTCCAACGGGAAACGTCAGATCGCCCATGAACGGTGCGATGAAATCGATAAAGTTTTCTGAGTCCACCATGTAATAAAGTTTTAAGACGCGGTGTGGCGCAAGGTTCTGTGGATCTTGGTAAGAGGCATCCGCAGCACACAGAACCGCCCCACACGTGAATTGTCCCATGGCAATGTGATCCGGGTGTCCGTAATTCCCGTCGGGCGGAAAGGTGACTACGACCTGTGGCTGGATTCTACGAATGTGAGAAACAATTTTGCCAATCGCTTCGTGATGATTCGCCTGGTCCACATCACCGTCGATGTAGTCCAGGAAGTACAGGCCTTTCATGCCAAGCTCCTTCACGGCAGCTCGTAACTCTTTTTCACGGAGCTGACCAAGAGCCTGCAAGCCGGGATCTTGGTCCTCGGGACCGCACCAGCCTCGCTCCCCACGTGAAGCACAGACGTAGTAGGTCTCCACGCCTTGAGAGGAATATTTGGCGAGCGTACCGCCCATCCCCATCGACTCATCATCTGGGTGGGCAAATGCAACCAGCAGTTTTCGTGTCATTGTGTATCCTTTAGTCGGTTGCCTGATTCCAGACGCGCATAAATTCCTGAAGGAATTGTTGTGCGATCGGTTCGCTGTAAACGATGATCAGGTTTTCGTCGTTGTTGGTCTCAGCGCTTTGTGAAAAGTTATAAGAACCAAAGACGACGATCTTGCCATCGATAATAAAGACCTTGTGGTGCATGAGTCCCTCGTTGCCATCTTCGCGCACCTGAAGGTGCGCCTGCTGGAAGGGATCATATTCAGTCCCCTGATTGGACCGAACCTGTTCGGCATCCATTACCCCTTTGATGGTGAGACCCTGCTCGGCTTTGGCCCGCACAATATCGCCGAACTGATTCGACGTGAAGGAATAGGCAAGGAAATAGATACTTTCCTGCGCATTGCTCAATAACGGAACGAGTGCTGCCTGGACTCCGTCATCGGGAGAAAAGTAGGTATCGACCCGCGTGTCATCGATGGTCAGGGTGGGATGGGGCGTTTGCGCAACCACGTTGGGACCAAACTTATTCTCCAGGAACATCTCTTCAAATTCTTTGGTGTAGTTCTCCGCCATCTTTGTGGAACGAATGCGGAAAAAGTTATTGTTGTCATCATACGTGCCGGCATCGGTGAAGTTCATCGAACCCATCCAGACTTCGGAGCGGTCGATCACCATAAACTTGTCGTGCATCAATCCTTCTTGGTTATCGCCGACAATGGGAATGCCCGCCTCGATCAATCGCTGCGGATCGGATCGGTCCATGTTCGTGGACTCCATGACCACACGCACGGTAACTCCTCGATCATGGGCGCGGGTCAGAGCGTTGCGGACGCTATTCAACGTCAGACTGTAGGCAGCTACGTCAATGCTCAAGCGCGCCGCATCGATTGCCTCCACGAGAGGGCCATCCACGCCACCTGTGCCCTGCCGGGAAACGGGATTGGCTGGATCGGTGAAGTAGAGTTCAAACCACGAGCCGCGGACCCCATAGCCGACGGGTAGGTCAATGGGAACTAGCTGGCCTGCGCTTGGGGCTACGGGCGTGAAGTCCGTTTGTGGCGTGGAGATAGCGGTTGGAATGATACTGCCGCAAGCGGTGAGAAAGAAAATGGCGGCGAGAAATAATGATATCAACCGGCGAGGTAATTTCATAAATTCCTTTTCTTAGGAGGCGCCCTTCGCTGTGAACTGTCTTTTGCCAGCCAGAGAGCAGCACGTCAGCGCAGGCTTATTTTTCCATTAACTCCTTGATACGTTTCGAGAGAACATGAATGATAAAAAGACTGACTTCCGGGCGCTCGCGCATCAGACCTTCGAAGCTCTTTTGGTCGATGCATAAGGCGCGCACATCGCCGGAAGCAATCAATGTGGCGTTGCGCGGTTCGCGAGTGATGATCGACATTTCTCCCACATATTCACCTGTCTTTCGCCGGGCTACTTCGACTTGCTGCCCACCTTTAATCCTGCAAACGCGGACCTCACCCGAGATGATCACGAACATCGCGTCGCCCGGATCGCCTTCTTCGACGATCACCTCGCCATCCGGAAAAATTTCCTCGGCGGCGATGGCAGCCACTTGTTTCAGATCCGCTGGGGAAAGTGCGGCAAACATGGGCACACGCTTGAGAAACAAGATCCGATCCATGAGCGATAAGGTGGATAATGAATCCATATCGGGTCCTCCATAATCTTTTGCGAATGCAGCGCATTCACGAATCCATTCATCATTGTCTTTCAGGAGCCTTTCCCAATCGACAGACCCCTGGACGAGGCGATCCTCCTCCCACAAGCGCATTAACGGCTGCAGGATATCCCTCCATTTTGCACTGATCGATTCGAGCGCTTCGATTACATTGGCGCGCTGGCTCGCATCGTGCGTCTGCAGATTTTCGATGGCTGTATTCATCGCCGCCCGGTCGCCTAACAGACCGATCGCACGCAGGGCCCGAATCCCGTATTCGGAGGATTTGTTTTGCAAGGATTCGACCAGTAATGCGCCGGCCTCATTCGGAATCTGGGCCCGGACTCCGCGCATCCAGGCATCGTACTCTCCGGCGCGGGATACAGCCGCACGGGCAAAGTTAAGAATCGGGGGTTCTGGCGGAACAGGCAGCCGTTCCAGGGCAAGCAATGCCCCTTCTACCTTTTCTTCATCCTGTAATGCCTCCAGAGACGGCTGCAGAGCGGGATCGCCGATCTGTTCTAGTAAGCTGGCAGACGACTCCAAAACAATCGGGTTTTTGTTCGCCAGCGAATCGATCAGATACGGAAGCGAACGCTGCGAATCGATACGCTGCAGGGAAACCAGGATACTCTTTCGAATGGAGGGAACGAGTGTTCGGTCTTTCAATTCATTACCAAGAAATTCAAATGCCTGCACATCGCCCCAGTCTCCGAGCGCGGCGATGGCATGTTCTCGCGCTTCGATGTCCGTAAAAACAGCCATTTGCCGGAGGTGCTCCTTCGCCTTCTTAAAGAGGGCATCTTGGCGTTCGTCGCGCCCACGCGCTTGATACGAATCAAAATTCGAATATCGAAGAATGCAGACTGCAGCACGTGCGCTAACCTTGGGGCTTTGATCCTCAAGCAGAGGCGTTATGTACGTTGTGACTCCCAAGGGATAGCCAGCCAATGCCGAAATCGAGTTGACCGCTTCGAAACGGACGTCTGCCTCCGGGTCTGAGAGCGATGCGGCAATATCCAGTAAAGCGGAGGTAGCGCGAGATTGCGAGAGCGCCCTCAGACAGGCTGCCCGTACAAGCGAATCATCATCGCTGAGTCTTTCCACAAGTGCCTTCGTCGATTCGGGCACGGACAGGTTGCCGAGGATTTCTGCCGAAATGCGACGGATGACGGGGTCCATATCCTGCAAACCCGCGACTGCAGTTTGTACCGCCGCCGCATCCTGGTGAAAACCACCAAAAGGCTGTTCCTGACTATAAAACAAATGGGGTCGACCGGCGCGCAGGGCTTCGATCAAGGCACCATTGTAGCCACGCCGTGCCTGATAAATCATGTACGTGCAGGCAGCTGCCGCAAACAAACCGACGAAATAAAGCTGCTGCGGCGTGAGGGTTTGCTCACCGATGATCAGGATTCCACCTGCAATGAATGTCCCTGCTTGTTCCGGAACGCCGCTGATGAAGGTGCGCACCTGGTCACGTCGCTCCGGCGGCACCACGTTGAACATCGCCTGCCAGGCTGGATCGGCGATGCCGTTCAGCCATAACATTTGCACGAAGCGAAACGCCACGATAATCGAAAAGATGGGTAGGATGACAAGTCCTGCAAAGCCAACGAGATAAATCACGGTGAGAGCAAGGATCGAGAGCATAATACCGAAGCGCGCAAACAGCTTATTCGCCAACAACAGCGAGACAAGAAATGCAGCTGCGGTGCTAACCCCGTTAAAGAGACCCAGGAAGGTTGCCAAAGCATCCTCGTTGACATACTGTTGGGTCGCGGCTCTTGAAAACGGCAGAGAAATGGAGAAAAAGAGAATGGAGAAGAAGATCGTGGCAATAGAAATCCATTTCATCATGGGAGAATTGCGAACATACTGAAAACCGCGTTGCATCTCGTCGGTCAATTTCGGCTGCTTGCGGCGCGATGCCCGTTCGGGAGCAATTGAGATTTGTTGGCGCGCCAAGAGCGTACGACTGAGAACAAAGGCAAGCAGGAGGGTAGCTGCCCAAACGAGGAGCAAATTCTCGGTACCGATGGACAGGACCAGCAACCCCGTGATAAAGCCACCGATCACCTGACCCAAAATACGGCTGGCATTGAACAACGGAAATAATCTCTTTGCCTGACGTGTATCGCATACTAGACTGGCGACTCCCCAGGTGACCAAGCCAATGAAAAAATTCAGGACTTCCTTGCCCAGCCAGAGGATGGGATACAACCAGCTCCAGCCACTCAATAAAGCCAGGCGGCCCACAACCAGAAGGAACGCCACAAGCAACGGGATGGCAATATAGAGAGCCTGTTTGGAGACGCGGCTAAGCACGGCGGTCACCCCAAACGATAGGATCATGGAAACAATCCCCAAGCCTACGAACATATATGGCAGATATTCCACACCGTAGCGGGCAAAGAACAATGCTTCAATTCCTGTTCCGCCTAAGGCTGCACCCATCGACGTGAAGAGCATCACGCCGATGACAAGGAATGCCATGCGGCTTTCGCCTTGTTTGATGGAAAGGAACTGTTGGATGCGCGTCATTCTGAATTGGAAACGTCAGTCTCGGCTTGCCAATGCGAGATATTCCTCGCCCGCCCTCTTCGCCGTATTCATCAGCAACTTGTCATAATGGTGTGTGTCCAGCATGATCCTGCGCGCCATCAGCTTACGGACGGGGCGCGGCAGCGGAAAATTCAACTTCACAAGGACATACATACGTGTGCCGCCATTGGGCAAAGGTTCGAAGCGATCGGTCTCGGTGAACATTTTTCTGCCCTTGTCATAGGATTCAGTCGTGGAATATTCGAAAGGTCGCCAATCCATGGTGACTTCGGTGCTGATGCCGCCTCCGTGGGCGCAATGGTTACTGGCACCGATGCCGGTACGGCCGAGTGGGCGTTCCCCGATCGACCAGCGCACACCGGGCATTGTAATATTCCGTTTCTCGGGATTTTGGCACCATTCCCAGGCTACATGAGGTGGGACAGGAAAGTCCACGCTAAACGCCAGGTCGGCTGTCGCTTCGGTCAGATAGACGCGGCGGTCACTGATGATCTCCTGATAGCGCCTGTGCAAGTCGATGTTATACGTTCTGATTTCCCCCAGATGTTCGTACGATTCGATTTGCGTGTGCGTATTCGCAAGATTGAGATGGAGATGGTCGAGACATTTTTCCGTGATCATCATGTAAGCGTGCCAGCCGGTTGCTTCCGCAACGTGGTTCTTTGTCAGGCGGTGGATCAGGTTCACATCCGAGCCGACCAGCTCACGGATATTGCCAACGTGTTGCACAATATAATTTCCATGATGAGCGATGAATTTCAAATCCAGGGTGGGGATGTTTTGACAGGCCAGGCACGTACAAGTCGTGGCGCGGCGCATCGAAACCTGCTTGTCACGGAATGCCACATACATGC
>JBKPQD010000424.1:0-4679 GCA_046733915.1 Chloroflexota bacterium | reverse complement strand
ATCCACCACCGCACAGTTTTGTGTTTTTCCTCCGTCTTATGTTGTGAGACTAACCAAAGGAGCTAAACATGAATTATATAACTGTAGTACGAGGAAAATTGAAAGGCGACCCGAAGGAGGCGCAGAAAATGCACGATGCGACGGTGGATCAGCTTTCCGCGATGACCCGTCCGATGGGCGCGGTCGGCCACAGACCGCACCTCAACCCGCAGGATCCCACGGAATTCCTGGCGATCGATACCTGGAACAATCTGGAAGGCTTGCAGAAGTTCATGCGTGATGCGAAGGTTGCCGAAGCATTCGGGGCGCTCTTCGAGGGAATGCCTGATATCAGCATCTGGGCCGAGTCCGGTTGGGCTTCGTTCTAGCGTACATATTAAATGGGGGCGCAAGAGACCAATAAGGTGACTGTTACCGGCGCGACACGCAAAGTAACGGTCACCTTATTGAGGAAGCAGATTCCGAATCGATGGACGATGTAAATACAACGCGATCGCTATCATCAGCACACCCATCCAGAACAAAAACGGTGGATCGAAAATGACCCCAGAGACCAAGCCTGCAGTCAGCACATAGGCATGCGTCAGGAAGGGAATCCAGAAGACGAGCATAGGGGGGTTGTAGAAACGCGGTCGCATCGTCGCGATCAGCATCAGCGCCAGAACAAATGTGACGAGCACAAAGAGTCGGTGATCCTGAAAGGGAATCTCGAAGGCAATGATAATATTAGTACCCAAAACGCCCGCGAGTCCGACGAGTAAAGCTACCCATGGGGAAATCCATCTTACAATCCAATCCTCGCGGTGGGCAAGTAGACGATAACCGAGTGAGAAGGAAAAAACCACCCAAAACCATGCCCAGAAATTAGCATACGGCACACCGAAGTATTGAAATTTGAGACCCTGCCCCCAATTCCAAAACCCGAGGCGGATTGCGACCGCATCGAGGGCAAGATCAATATTCAATGCCAGTAACCCGTCGAGGATCGGACGCGCCCAATACGGGATGCTGCTTGCGTCCGAAAATTCCATCGAGCTGTAGATCACGCAGCTCCAGGCGACACCGATACAAAGCGGGACATCCAGGATCATGATCAGGAAGCGCCCGTAATGGTAGGCGTCTAATTGGCGGATGGTTGCAAGTTCCAATAAAACGCCATAGACGATTCCGGCAAAAAGCCGGAGGACTTTAGCGGTTCCTTGTTTCCAGGCATGCTGGAGGCAAACCGCAAATTGAATGTAGATAACGATCTCAAAAAGGAGGAAGTACGTAGTGGGCATAGAAAAAGTTTGCCAAACAAAATCGGAAGCCTAGCTATAGACTTCCGAACCTCGATAGGTAGAAAATCAGCCTGATGGCGGTAAACAGAGATGCTCCCAGGCGCCAATCGGCGCGCTCATCCAAGCAGGCAGCACGCCCCTCCCTTATTCTATATCCCTAACCACTTCCCCGCCTCGCGCGGTAGATTTGTTGCGGGACCCTGGCGGGCCGTACATTGTGGCAGCGATTCCAGGAATAATCGACCATACTGTTTCGTGAGCACGCGCCGATCGAGGATGGCGACGATGCCGCGGTCCGACTGGGTACGGATGAGGCGTCCAAAACCCTGGCGAAATTTTAATATTGCTTCGGGCAAGTAATATTGCTGGAAGGAATCTTCGTACATTTCCGAGCGCGCCGCGATCAGCGGATCGGTGGGGACATCGAACGGAAGTTTGGTGAGGATCACAACAGACAATTGTTCTCCCGGCACGTCCACGCCTTCCCAGAAGGACTTGGTTCCCAACAGGACAGCGCGTTCCGTTGCTTTGAAGGATTCGAGCAAGGCGTTTGGCGAGGCGCCATCCCCCTGTTCGTACACATAAATATCTTCCCGCGCCAGGGGACCGGTGATCGCCTGGGATGTCTTCTTCAGAGCTGCATAGGAGGTAAACAACACGAGCATCCGCCCGCCGGTGGCTTTGGCGGTGTTGATGATCGTGCGGTCGAGCATTTGTTGGTAACCATTGACGTTCGGTTCGGGAATGTCGTTTGCAATATACAACAGCGCCGCGCTTTCATAATCATACGGGGAGCCAAGCTGCATTTCATCCGCTTCATCGGCACCGAGATTGTTGCGTAGATACTGGAACTCGCCGTGCGCGGTCAAAGTAGCGGAGGTGAGGATCACAGATTGCTTCTCATGCCAGAGGTGCTTTTCGATCAACGGACCTACGCTCAACGGCGCGGCATTCAAGGAGAGGCGATTGCCGTTCGGCTGGACTTCGATCCAGTAGACTTGTCCGCTATTCGGTTTGCCGATCATCCCGGTGACGTTGGTCTCCGCTTCGCCCAGCCTGCGGGCGACGTTGCTAATATCCGCCATGACATCCTGTAAATTATCATGTCCCTCGGCATAAAGCTCCGCCGCGGCGCTATAAATTTCTTCCAGAGAACGGAACAGCATTTGGATGGTGGTACTGAGCGTGTCCCAGGCGATCTCCACCTCCTCCCAGTAAGGAAGCGTACGGGTAGAAGGGAGCACCCGTAACTGCCAGGCATAGTTCGATTGCGGTTGTCCTTCACGCTGCAGACGCGCAAATTCATTGACGACATTGAAGAACTCGCGGTTCATCTGCTCGATGCGGAAGGACATATCGGTGGCGCGATTCACTTTTTGCTGCAGCAGGCCAAAATCCGCCGGGCGGAGTGCATCCTTCATCTCGGTCAGCAGATGCCCGAGCACGCCGGAGGTGGAGCCGCCGATCTCCTTGGTCATTCGTTCCAAATCGTTTTGCGCCAGTTTGAACGATAGCGCGTTGGTGGTCGCCGATTCGAGATGGTGGCCCTCATCGATAATGAGATGCGAATACTCTGGCAGCACCTTGCTGCCCGTAGCGATATCGGATAGCAGCAGGGCATGGTTGACGACCAGCACATGCGCGGACTGCGAGGCCGTCTTGGCGCGGTGGAACGGACAGGCGCCACCCGTGCGCTTGAGGCAGGTCTCCGTGGTGCAGGCGTCGTCCTCGGCTGACATGCGCACCCAGACCTCGCGTTCGGCGGGTCCCGTAAGATTGAGTTCGCTGCGATCCCCGCCCTGGTTTGTCAACTGCCAGACCATGACCTTTGCCAGCACGCGCATCTCATCTGCATTGCGCGGACCGAAATGACGAAGGTTCTCCAGCCGGCGTGGACATAAATAATTTGAGCGTCCCTTCAAGACCGAAAAACGTAGATCAAGATTCAACGCCTGGCACAAGTTGGGAAGGTCACGCTGGATCAGTTGATCCTGCAAATTGATCGTGTTTGTGGAAACCACAACGCGGGTGTTATTTTGCATAGCGAAGAGAGCGGCGGGCACGAGGTATGCAAACGACTTTCCAACGCCAGTACCTGCCTCGACCATGAGATGACTCCCATAGGAAAGCGCGTTCGTGACGGCGCGCAGCATATCTACCTGTTCGGGGCGCTGCTCAAAGGAGGCGAAAAACTGCGAGAACGGACCGCCATATTCGAGGATAGAGGCAACCTCGTCTACGTTGAGTGGGACGGGTCGTTCAGGATTCTCAAGCGGAGGATATTTGGACTCGTCAAACCATGTGCCGGCGTCTTTTTTCTTGATCTTCTTCGCCTGCACGCCTTGTCTTGTTTGGCTGCGCATCACCTCCTGGAAGATCCAGCCAGCATCCCAGGCAAGCGGCTCGCTCAAGCGGACGATCTCATCCACCATTTCGAGCGGAAGCTCGCGCGCCATTTCCAGCAAACGGTTGAATACCGCCATGGTGACCCTGGCATCGTCCAGGGCGCGGTGGGTGGCGGGCAGGAGGATGCCAAGCTGCTTGCCGAGAGATCCCAAATTGTAGCGGCTGGCAGTCGGCATCAAGACGGAAGCGAGCTCATACGTGTCAACGACATCGTTGTATTCGAACAAGCCCAATCGTTGAAGAAAGCTTAAGTCAAAGCGGACGTTATGTCCCACTACCGGGGCATCCCCAACAAAGGCGTCCAGATCGGGCGCGACCTTCATCAGGGATGGGGCGCTGCGCACTTCCACGTCGCTGATGCCGGTCAGTCCTGTAATAAACTCAGGGATATGGCGTCCTGGATTTACGAGGGTGGTCCACTCGGCTTCCACCCGGTGACCTTTGAACTTCACTGCCCCAATCTCAATGATCGCATCCCGGTCTGGGCTAAGTCCGGTGGTTTCAATATCTACGGCTACAATTGAACGCATAATACGGATACTTGTTTGAGCGGCCGGGCGAACAACCGGTGCTCAAATCGGTTCTCTTTTCAAAAGGGAATTTGATTTTTCTGCTTGCAGAAGTAGAACAAGTGTATCATGAATTAAGGGAAGCAGTTTCCGGCCGCAGACAAAGACAGGAGGCCCGAGATCGTTGTAACCGGCTTATTGCTCTGGCAGCGCCTGCTTCACCGCCGCTAGCTGGAGCGACCCGATCGGTTTTTCCTTTGCCCGCTGGCGGATAAAATCCTTGACCTGTTTCGCCTTCATCGCGGGGATTGGCGCATCCTCTGCATCGATTTCCACCTCATCATTGGTAAACACGATCAAGGGCTTGATCGCCGGGATTTGTGATTCATCCAATTGTTTGGCAAGATATGTTTGCAACTTCGTGACCTCATTTTCGATTTCAATTTCCGGTCGTCCCAGGTTTTCCTGCCCGAAGATGCGCATG
>JBKPQD010000423.1:0-7883 GCA_046733915.1 Chloroflexota bacterium | reverse complement strand
GATTTGCAGTGGATAAGCAAAATGAATTGATGAATACCTATGGTCCGGTCGTGGAATGGGAAGTGTCATGGCCGTCCACTCCACGACAATATGCAAAAGCCGTCCATAAAGCTGGCGCCGCAGCAAGATATGCTCATCAGTTGGTTGATGTTTATCGCCAGCTCGCAGAAGATCTGCCCAATGGCGGGGCTGCTCTCGTTATCAACCACGGCGGCGTACTCGAACTCGGTGCAGTGGCATGCTTACCCAACGCTGACCACGATTCCTGGGGTCCGCATTTTGAATATTGTGAAGGTATCCGGTTAATTTGGGACGATGGAAAATTTATGGATGGCGAAATCTTAAGAGTATCTTTCTAAGGAACAGTCTCCGTGGTCGAGTGGGCGTAGCCTGGATCAAGACCACGATTTGCAACAAAACAAACATTACAAAGGAGAAATAAACAATGCAGACGAATTTTAGAGGTCGCGATTTCATCGGCGACCTGGACTTCACCAAAGAGGAAGTCGAAACAGTTTTGGATGTAGCCTGGGATCTGAAGCGCAAGCGCGCTCTGGGCGAACCACATGCCTATCTGCGCGATAAAGTGCTGGCGATGCTGTTTTTCTTTTCCTCGACGCGCACACGCGGCTCGTTCGAGGCAGGCATCGCCCAGCTTGGTGGCCACGGTGCCTTCATCGATTCGAATACCACCCAGATTTCTCATGGCGATACGCCCGTCGAGATTGGTGAGATTTTCGGTCGCTATTTCGACGCGATTGCCATCCGTCATTGCGACTTTGGCGATGGTAACAAGTATCTGAACAACGTCGCCAAGTCCAGCCGCGCTCCGGTGCTCAATATGCAGTGCGACGTTTACCATCCGTTCCAGTGCCTCGCCGACCTGATGACAATCATGGAAAAGAAGGGCCGCGATCTGCGCAAAAAGAAAATTGTCGTTTCATGGGCGTACGCAGCTTCTTACCTCAAGCCGATTTCGGTTCCGCAGTCGCTCATTCTTCAGATGCCACGCTTCGGTATGGATGTCACACTGGCATATCCTCCGGAATTTAAACTCATGCCCGATATCGTCGAGCAGGCAAAGGAACAGGCACGCATTGCCGGCACCAGCTTTGAAATTATTGATAGCAAAGATGGGATGACCGAAGCCTGCCGGGATGCCGATGTGATTTACGCCAAGTCCTGGGGTCCGCTATTAACGACCAACGATAAGACGGAAGGCAAGAAGCTCCAGGATTCATACAAGGATTGGATCATGGACGATGCAAAACTCGCGGTTGCGAAGAAAGACACCATTTACATGCATCCACTTCCCGCCGACCGCGATATCGAAGTCACCAGCAAAGTGCTCGACGGTCCCAATTCGGTTGTCTTCGATGAAGCCGAGAATCGCCTCCACGCGCAGAAGGCCGTTATGGCGTTGACGATGGCGTAACAGATTTTGTAAGGGATACGAGGAAACTGATCCATGTCGAAATTAGCTGTTATCGCCGTCGGTGGAAATTCATTGATCAAGGATGATAAACACCTCAGCGTGGAAGACCAGGAACGGGCGCTGCGCGAAACTGCCCATCATATCGCCGATATGATCGAGGCAGGCTGGGACCTGGCGATCGGTCACGGCAACGGACCGCAGGTGGGCTTCATCCTGCGCCGCTCGGAGATCGCTGCCAAAGTCGAAGGCATGCATGAAGTCCCGCTGGATGTTTGCGGTGCTGATTCCCAGGGTGCGATCGGCTACGAGTTCCAGCAGGCGTTGCAAAATGAATATCATCGCCGCGGCATCAACAAAGGCGCTGCGACAATAATCACGCAAATGCTGGTGGACCAGAACGATGCCGCCTTCCGGAGACCATCCAAACCGATTGGCTCATTCATGGAGGAAGCCGAAGCCCGGCGGCGTGAACAGGAAATGGGCTGGTCGATTGTCGAGGATGCCGGCCGCGGTTGGAGAAGAGTCGTTCCATCCCCCATGCCGAAAAAAATCATCGAGCTCGAGTCGGTCAAGCTGCTGCTCGATGCGGGCATCACGGTGATCACAGTTGGGGGCGGTGGCATTCCTGTGGTTGATAAAAGTGATGGTATATATGAAGGCATCGCCGCGGTCATTGACAAGGATTTTGCTTCCTCGTTGCTCGCTCAGGAGATCGGCGCCGAATTGTTCCTGATCGCTACCGCCGTGGAAAAAGTCGCGATTAACTTTGGCAAACCCGAACAGAAGTGGCTCGATAAAATGACGGTTGCCGAAGCCAAGCAATACCTCGCCGAAGGCACGCACTTTGCAAAAGGCTCGATGGCACCCAAGATCCAAGCTATCATTTGGTTCCTTGAGAACGGCGGCAAGCAGGCGTTAATTACGAACCCGGAGAATATCGGCCGTGCCCTTGCAGGGGAAACGGGCACGTGGATCGTAGCTTAGGTGGGGAGGGCGGAGTAAATCTCCGCCCTCCCTTTAGCAGCTGAGGAGCCCGTCATGCCAGAGATTCAAGCATCCGCCGTTTCGGTCCCACGAGCCCACGGCAAAGGGACGATGGAATCCTATTTCGTCGGACCCACAGGGCCGGGACCATTTCCCGGTTTGGTGGTCATCCACGAAGCCTTTGGATTGAACGACAATATTCGCAGCATTGCACGCCGCTTTGCGGAACAGGGATATGCTGCTCTGGCTGTGGATTTGTTTTCGAATCGAAATCGTGTGGTCTGCATGTTGCAGGCATTTCATGGCATGCTGTTTCGACCGCTGCATAATAGCATGCTATCCGATCTACAGTCCACCCTGTCCTTCCTGCAAAGACAACCCGGTGTGGATGCCAGCCGGATCGGCGCAGTCGGGTTTTGCATGGGCGGTGGCTACGCCCTGCAGCTGGCGGTGACCGACGAAGGCATGAAGGTTGCATCCGCATTTTACGGTGCTGCACCAAAACCGCTCGAAGCCTTTGCTAAATCCTGCCCGATTGTGGGAAGCTACCCGGAAAAAGACTTTACGGTCAAAGGCGCGCGTGAACTGGATGCCGTGCTGGAAAAGTACGACGTGCCACACGATATTAAATTTTATCCCAATACACAGCATTCATTTTTTAGCAGACAGCGCACGCCGTTTGAGGTGGATGCTTCGCGTGACGCCTGGGAGCGCATGTTGTCATTTTTCAATGAACATCTGGGCTAACTAGACGCATTTGATGAAAAGACTGCATTCCGCCTTTGTCTTGCTCCTGGTCGCCGTGACTGCTTACGGATTATTGGCGCCACAACTCGGTTTCTATTGGGACGATCTGCCGATGTCGTGGATCCGGTATGAGCTGGGTACTGAGGCACTGACGCGGTATTTTTCTACCAATCGCCCGGTCTGGGGATTGCTCTATCAGGCGACTACGCGGCTGCTTCCGCAGATCCCTGTGTACTGGCAGATCTTCGCACTCTTGTGGCGCTGGTTGGGCGCAGTCGTGGTCTGGGCGATCGTACGCGAACTGTGGAAGGATAAACCGCGTTTTGCTCTAGCGGTCGCGTTGCTGTTCTTGTTATATCCCGGTTTCAACCAGCAGTGGGGAGCATTTCTTTACAGCCATTTCTTCCTTGTGCTCTTTTTTTATTTGCTATCGATCTACTTTTCGCTGAAACATCAGACCATCGCAGCATTGATCTTTTCGGCGCTCAACTTGTGGATGATGGAGTACTTTTTTCCTCTGGAGTTTGGGCGTGTGGGATTTCTGTGGGTATCGCTGCGCGACAAATATCCGGATCCACGCCAGCGCATCAAGCCGACCCTCCAGCTGTGGACTCCTTATTTGATTCTTTTTGCGCTGGCAATTTTGTCGCGCCTGTTTATTTTCAATAATCAGGTCTACGGGTTTGGATTGATGTCACAGCTCCAAAGTGCCCCCGTGGTGACGATCCTTGCCCTGGTCCAAAACGTTTTTGTGGGTCTTTGGCTTGTATTGGTGGCGGCTTGGGCGCAAACCTTCGCCGCTATCGATCCATCCATCCACGGCGTACGGACGATTGCGTTATATGTCATGACTTCCGTGCTGGTATTTGCGATAGCACTTTATTTTCTGTTCCGGCAAAGCGTGGATCGCGAAAGCAAACAAGATTCCCTAACCGCCATTGGTCTTGGTTTGTTCCTGCTTCCTTTTGCTGGCGCGCCATTTTGGCTGACGGGTCTAACCATTTCTCTCGCACATCCGGCAAGCCGCTTCACTCTGCCGTTCATGTTTGCGGTAAGTCTGGTTGTTGCGGGATCGATCCAATTCATCCCTGTACATTTCCGTTATTATGTCTTGGCATTGTTGATTGCTCTCGCCGCAGGCCGCCAATTCCTTTGGTCCACAGATTATTTGCGTAACTGGCAGGCGCAAAAGAATCTCTTTTGGCAAATGACCTGGCGTGCCCCTGGCTTGAAACCCAACACCCTCGTCCTAATGAACGAAGAGTTATCTTTTTATGCAGATAATTCCTTGAGCGCTCCGCTCAACTGGATTTATGCTCCTAAAAGCAGCGCAGATGAAATCCGATATGTGCTCTTCTATCCCACCAACAGGATGAATTCATCGTTACCTACCTTGCAAAAGGATATTCCGATTCAATACGATTATATCGCCGGACGATTTCATGGAAATACATCCCAGGCGGTCGCGTTCTACTATGATCCGCCGGCCTGCTTGCGGCTTCTCGAGCCCGACCTCGATTCCAACAACCGATTCATTTTGAGTGAAAGCCTGATGCGTGAAGCCTCCGCCTTATCGAACCGGCAGCAAATTTTAGATGCCGGTGAGGCTGTGATGCCAAGGGTGTACGGTTCCGAGCCGGTACATGGTTGGTGCTATTACTTTGAAAAGGCAGATCTGGCGCGTCAGTTTGGAAAATGGGATGAAGTGGCTTCCCTTGGAGATCAAGCTCTTAAGCTGGCAGATCATCCGAATAATCCCGTGGAGCGCTTTGTGTTCATCGAAGGATACGCTCACACAGGGGATTGGGACCGCGCCTTGAAGCTATCGAAGGAGTCTTATAAGGTTTCGAAGGAATATGTGGCGCCGCTGCTCTGTCAGTTGTGGAAACGGATCGAAAGGGAAGCAACCGACGGCGCAGGAAGAACGGAATCCATCGCCGAAGCGGCCCACTTATTTGCCTGTAATTCGTGAATCATGAGCAATGTACTTGTCATTTGCCCTACGGATACCCTACAATAGGGCTGGTCAAAACTGATGATAAAATAAAAGTTGTATATACAAAGGTAAAGTGCTCAACTTGAAAGGAGGCGCACCTAAACCGAAAACTCATTGTGCTCGTCATATTGACTCGAACTTCAATAAACAGAAAAGAGGAGTTGAAATGCGAAAGACAGTTTTGAAAGTTGCTTTGCTGTTGACAGTGTTTGTCATCGTTCTCTCAGCTTGTGGTCCTCAACCGGCTTCCACCCAGGCGCCCGCTGCGACACAGGCTCCTCAATCGGGCGGATTGCAGATCCCGGATATTGAGCAGGGCAAATTCAACGTCGCCTGGGTGTTGATTGGACCCCATGATGACGGCGGTTGGTCACAGGCTCACTATGAAGGTTTGCAATACGTTGAAAAAAATGTTCCCAATGTGCACACGGCTTATATTGAAAATGTGCCTGAGGGCGCCGACTCAGAGCAGGTGTTCCGTTCCCTCGCTCGCAAGGGTTTTAATTTGATCTTCGGAACATCGTTCGGTTTCATGGATCCCATGGCAACCGTTGCAGAAGAATTCCCGGATACAACCTTCATTCATATCAGTGGTTACAAGACCAACAATAAGAACTTTGGCAATCTGTTCGGTGCCATGGAAGATATGAAGTACCTGGCTGGGATGGTCGCGGGTTCGCGTGCCAAGCTGGATGGCAATCCCAAACTTGGTTATATGGCTACCTTCCCAATCCCTGAGGAGCTTCGATTGGGTAACGCGTTCATGCTCGGAGCCAAAAAGACCTGCCCCGAATGTACGATGGATGTGCGCTGGATCAGCACCTGGCACGATCCTGTTGCGGAGAAGGATGCCGCCGCTTCCCTCTTCGATGCGGGTGCGCAAGTGGTTCTGACGGGCGCGGATACTCCGGCTGTTGCCGATGTTGCTCAGGAAAAGGGCAAATGGGGCATCACCTATGACTATGTTGGCTCCTGCAAAGTGGAACGCTGCCTCACAACCATCTATTGGAACTGGGGTCCCATTTATGCCAAGATCACGCAAGGCGTCATCGACAAGACCTATAAAGTCGGTTCCGAATATTTCGATGCGGATTCTGGTTCCCTGGGTCTCTTCGGTTTCATGGAAGGCCAGAGCCTCACAAAGGGTGAATCCGATTTACCGGCAGCGGATATCCAGCTGGTGAAGGATACGCTTGCTAAGATGCTCGCAGGTGAGTTTACTCGTTTTGATGTCTTCGCCGGCCCAATCAAGGACAACAAGGGCAACACCGTCCTGCCGGAAGGCGCGAAGATGGAACAGATCGATATCGACTGCTTCGCCGGTGGCGATGTGCCCTGCAAAACCGGTATGTACTGGTGGGCAGAGGGTGTTACTGCTGAGTTGCCAAAACTCGGTCAATAATACGATTTTGTAAGAGAGGAGACCTGACAGGTTTTGCACAGCGGACTTGTCAGGTCTCAGGATTACGGAGGTTCACAGTGACGGAAGCAATACCCACCAATGTAGTTGTGGAAATGAAAGGCATTGTGAAGCGCTTTCCCGGCGTGCTTGCGAATGACCACGTGGATTTTGAATTACGCGCCGGTGAAATTCATGCCCTGCTCGGGGAAAATGGAGCCGGCAAAAGTACATTGATGAATGTGCTCGCTGGTTTATATAAGCAGGATGCAGGCGTGATCAAGGTTAAAGGCCAAACGTTGGAGTTTTCTTCTCCGCGTGATGCCATTAATGCGGGGATAGGCATGGTACACCAGCATTTTATGCTTGTCCCGTCACAAACAGTAACGGAGAATATTTTGCTTGGGCTGGATCAACCGCGCTTTGTCATGCGGCTCAATGAATATGATAAGAGAGTCGCGGACCTGGGCGATCAGTTCGGGCTGAAAGTGGACCCACGCGCAAAAATCTGGCAATTGTCGGTTGGTGAACAACAGCGGGTAGAGCTATTGAAAATGCTTTATCGTGGTGCGGATGTGCTCGTCATGGATGAGCCTACAGCTGTCCTTGCCCCCCAGGAAATTGAGGTTTTGTTCGGTACCCTACGATCCATGGTCGCGCAGGGCAAGTCGGTGATTTTTATCAGCCATAAATTACAGGAAGTCACGGCGATCGCGGATCGGGTCAGTGTGTTGCGACGCGGTGTGGCTACAGCCTCGGGGGTTCCGGCAGCGGGCGTCAGTCGCGAAGAGCTTGCCAGGCTCATGGTCGGCCGCGACGTCGTTTTCTTTGTCGATAAAAAACCCAGCCAGCCAGGAAATGTCGTCCTGGATGTAAAGGATGTGTACGCGGAGAATGATAAGGGTCTGCCCGCAGTACGCGGCCTGTCGTTAAACGTCCGTGCGGGTGAAATTGTAGGCATCGCCGGGGTCGCCGGAAACGGACAAATCGAATTGTCGCAGGTGATCGCCGGATTGCGAACATGTCACCAAGGCGAAGTGTTGTTGAACGGTGAAAAGATCAGTAACCGCGATACATTGTATGGTATCCAGCACGGTATGTCCTATGTCCCAGAAGACCGTACTCATGTTGGCAGCTCGCCAAATTTGAGCGTGACCGATAACGTCATCATGAAAAATTATCGCAAGCCGCCGATCTCGAAGGGTAATCTGCTTGACATGAACGCAGCGACAAAATTCGCCAAGGAACTCAAAGCTGCTTACGACATTATCGTACCCTCGGTCAATACGCCTGTGCGACTTCTTTCTGGCGGGAACCTGCAG
>JBKPQD010000422.1:0-4412 GCA_046733915.1 Chloroflexota bacterium | reverse complement strand
ATACTTGGCCCCCGCTTGAACGTGTTTTTCAAGATCTTCTCGTTTCGTAAATACGCCCGTACACTCCAGCACGATATCGACTCCCAGGCTGGACCAGGGGAGTTTGCTCGGATCCTTTTCACTGAAATAGCGCAAGGATTTTCCTCCGATGCTCAAGCCTGCTCCGTCGCTTTCCACTGTCTTGTCATATCTTCCATAGACAGTATCGTACTTGAGCAGATAGACAATGTTATCGATGGGCACAATGTCGTTTACCGCGACCAATTTGAGGTCTGGTGTATCCAGGATGATCTTTAATGCAGCACGGCCAATCCGGCCCAACCCGTTGATCGCAATGGTTGCCATTCTTACCTTCCTTTTCAGTCAAAGAGTTTCAAGCAATTGCACAGCCAAACGGTACATTCCTTTGGATGTCCAAATTGGGTCATGCTTCGCCGCCCGTACCAGGCAAATCCGGGGCTTAAAAACGGCAGCACCACTACACAGTCTCTGCGAACCGATAGGGTCTTGCTATATGGGATTTTGGGTGGAGTATTGAGGAGCGCAGCTGTTCCCTTCGGAATCGGGGACGATCACCGTCGGTGTGCACTGTATATTATACATCTTCTTAGGCCGCTGACCTCCCTTGGTTAACAGTAGAAGTCGAGAGTTCGATTTCCTTCGCGCCTACACAATCAACAGGCTGGGCAGTTGGGTAATTTCATTCTGCAAACCCAAGGGATACTTACAAAGCTTTTGACAGGGATATGTTTTATAATTCAATCACCATGCCCCCACGAACCAACGAAGCCTGGCTTTCAGATTTGCATAGCGATGGACTCCAGCGCGAAGCCGCACTGGAGGATTTACGCGTGATTATCCAAAAAGGACTTCCCTACGCTCTTTCGCGCTGGCTCTCACCGGACCAGCCACAATTCAACGCGCTCGTCGAAGAGGTGACCCAGGAAACGCTATTGCGTGTTTTGGATCAACTGGATACGTTCGAGGGCCGCAGTCAGTTCACCACCTGGGTGCATAAGATCGCCGTCCGCATCGCCTTGACCGAACTGCGCCGCAAGCGCTGGCGTGATGCATCCCTGGATGAATTGACGGAAAATGAGGATGTGCCGCCCCCGCCCGGGCTGCTCGCCGACTCACACGCGGGTCCGGAAACATCGGCGGAGCGTTCCGACATGCTCGTCCGCGTCCGCCGCATCATAGACGAGGAGCTCACGGACCGCCAGCGACAGGCATTAATCCTGTTGGGAGTACAAGATATGCCGATGGAAGATGCGGCGCGCAAACTAAAGACCAATCGCAATGCACTCTACAAGCTGCTGCACGATGCCCGCCTGCGACTTAAGCGCCGATTATCCATGGAGGATATTACACCTAACGAAGTCCTTACACTTTTTGAACAAAAGTGATACCGACGTAAGATTAATGTGTTGTTAAACATCAAGAACCCAGATTATGAAAATACAGGACATCATCAAACGAATCCGCCACAGTCTCGGATTGAAAAAGGAACTCCCCAACGCGGCCGTTTTGGGCATTTTACGTGTCCTCGATGACGTGCCCGAAGAAGCTGAAATTTCGTGCGGCGAACTCTTTGTCAGGCTGGATGAGTACGTGGAGCGCGAAGTCGATAAACGGGACGCCGCGATTCTCATGCCCGTCATTCGCGAGCATCTGGATGTTTGTCCCGAGTGCTGCGAGGAGTATGAAGCACTGCTTGATATCCTGATTAAGACATCGAAAGATTAATCATAATAAAAAAGACTCTGGAAGCTAACACTTCCAGAGTCTTTTTTATTCATCAAACAGTTTTTCCCCGGCGCGAATGGGGACTTTCAGGCGGTTTTCGGCAGGCGTAATTGGACAGGACCACATCTCGTTGTAGGCGCAATAAGGGTTATAGGCAAGGTTGAAATCCACCAGGAAACGATTGCCTGGCAGCGCCTCAGGATCGAGGTAACGCCCGGCAGGATACGTCTCCTTACCCGCCAGCGAATCCACAAAGGGCAGAAAGTATCCGTGTTCGCTCTGGTAGATTGTCAGTTCCGCATCCTGTCCATCCACCTGAAATTTAAAGCGTCCATAACGCGTGTACATCTGCACTCCGCCGGTGGAGGTCTGCATCTCCAGCGGCTGCTGGTCGGCGAACGGCTCAACTTGTACTTCCAGGCGGAGAGCATCGTTCTCAGGGAAGTAATTCAATCCCAGAAATCCTTGCCGTTGCTCGGGCGTCAAAGGGCTCTGGGCATAGCGCCGGAAGAAGTCATCTTTCTCAGCTCGAAATTCAGTTAGTTCACTCATAAAGCCTCCAATAATCCCTTTCCTAGACATAAAGAGACGGCAAATTCTTACAAATTGGCCATATTCGAAAAACTCTTGCGAATTCGCCGCTCTTATGCTAATCTTGTTACATACTTGCCCTATGACATCCACTTCCAAAACTGTCCTGATCATTGAAGATGAAGAGGATGCCGCTGAGCTCTTCGCAGAAATGATGCGAGTCAGCGGCTTTCGTGTATTAAAGACCTCCAACAGTACGCCGGCCCTGGTGATGATGGCTGACGAAAAACCGGATGTCATCATCTTGGATATTATGATGCCTGAAATCTCAGGTCTCGACCTGTTACGCCAGATGCGCCGCGACCCTAAGCTCGCCAGCATTCCGGCGGTAGTGGTTTCTGCAAAAAGCATGCCGGCAGATATCAAAAATGGAATGGAAGCGGGTGCCTCTACTTACCTGACCAAGCCGGTAGGCTTCCTTGATCTGAAAGAAGCAGTTGAGCGTGCTTTAAACAGCCGAATGGGATAGCCAGAGCTTCATGAGCATGCTTCGCACTTTCATTGCTGTTGAAATCCCGGCCGAGATGCAGCAAAATGTGTATAAGGAGACCGCTCACCTGCGTAAGTCGCTCGATGCCCTGGTCCGCTGGGTGCCGGTCGAAAACATGCATTTGACGTTGAAATTTCTTGGGGATGTGTCGCCATCCAGTGTGGAATTTTTGATCCAGATGCTCCGCAATGAGGCTGATGCGGTCCCGTGTTTTAGCCTCCATTTAACGGGACTCGGTGCGTTTCCAAGCGTGAAGCGGCCGCGTGTCATCTATGTGGGAATCCAGGCCCCGCCTGCGCTGGAAGCGCTCCAACGCGGGGTTGAATCCGCGTCGCGTCGCTTGGGATACGAGGCCGAAGAGCGTCCGTTTTCAGCACATCTTACCCTCGGACGCGTTAAACAAAATATCGGCGCGACAGAACAGCAGAAAATTCGTCACGCCATCGAAGGCACACAGGTTGACTTTTCCGGCAGTGCCAGAGTAGACTCGGTCCACCTGTATAAAAGTGAACTAAAACCTAACGGCTCAGTATATGCTCGTCTATACTCCGCGCCCTTAAGGAAGTGACATCATAAACCTAGAGGTGATATCTGAACGCACTAGAACTTGCTCATAAAATCGTTGATGCCCTGGAGGACAAAAAGGGCGAAGACATCCTGCTGCTAGACATCAAAGACATCGCTTCTTTTACCGATTATTTCGTCATCTGTAACGGCACCAGTGACCGGATGCTCGACGCACTTGCCAAAGGTGTGCTGGAAGCAACGAAGAAGGATTACAAGAAAAAAGGACGCGTCGAAGGACAGTCCGGGGAAGGCTGGCTGGTCCTTGATTATGGCGATGTGGTCGTTCATCTCTTCTCGCCGGATATGCGCGAATACTATGATCTGGAAGAACTTTGGAGCGACGGCAAAGTAGTCTTGAAAGTCCAATAACAGAAATCGCGACGTCGCCAGAGAGACTTAAGAACGTGGGCTTATGTCAGATATAAATTGTCAAGCCATCCTGTTTGACCTGGATGGTACGCTTGTGGACTCGGCCTTCCGGGTCCAAAGGCTATGGTTGGAGTGGGGAAAACGACACGGCATCGATCCACAATCCATTATGGGAGTAATGCACGGCCGCCGTGCCGGGGAAACCATTCGGATCGTCGCGCCTCACCTTTCCGTGGAGGATGAGCTTCATATTCTCGAAAATGAAGAAATCTCAGATATGGCGGGAGTGCGACCCTATTCCACTGCGAGAGACTTGGTGAACAAGCTGTCCTCGAACCAATGGGCGATCGTCACATCGGGCACACTGCGCGTGGCGAGTGCCCGCCTAAAACATGTCGGTCTGCCGACGCCAGGGACCTTGATCACGGCAGAAGATGTAAAGGCTGGCAAACCCGCCCCGGATGGATATCTGCTCGCCGCAAGTCGCTTGAACGTCCGTCCTTCTGAGTGTGTTGTGGTGGAGGATGCGCCGGCCGGCATTCGAGCCGGCAAATCTGCAGGGATGACCGTGATCGCTATCGCATCATCAATCTCCAAAGAAGCATTAAGTCAGGCAGACGTAGTGATTCAACAATTAGCTGACCTAAAG
>JBKPQD010000421.1:0-2854 GCA_046733915.1 Chloroflexota bacterium | reverse complement strand
GTCAAAGCGTTCCTTGAGGCGCGCCTTGATCGCATCCGCTTTCGATTCCTGGGTGATGATGATGAAGTTATCGCCACCCGCATGGCCGATGTAATCCGAGGCAGTGGTGCCCAGCTCGTCCACAATTTCGCCGATTAACATCGCGGTAAAACGCAAGACGTCGTCGCTGGCAACAAAGCCATACACATCTTTAAAAGAGTCGAAGTGGTTGACGCGCGCGTCGAGCAGTGCCCAACCCTTTTCCCGAATAATCCGACGCAGTTGCTCCTCGATCAAACGCCCTGCCGGAAGCCCGGTGCGCGGGTCAGTCAGGCTCTCCCGCTCTGACCGTCGAATGGCGCCCTGTACGCGCAGTTTTAGTTCTTCAATGTCAAAAGGCTTAGTGATGTAATCATCAGCGCCCAGTTCCAGACCTTGCAACTTATCACTGCGCTCATCCTTTTGCGTGAGAAAAATCACCGGAATATGGCTGGTGCGCAGATTTGTCCGCAAATTGCGGCATACCTCATACCCATCGATATCGGGCAGCATAATATCCAGCACGATCAGATGAGGCAGGACGTGTTTGGTTTTCTCCAGCGCATCTGAACCGCGCATGGCGACATCCACATCGAAGTCCATGCCGCTGAAATAGATCTTCAGCATGTTTCCGATGTCAATATCGTCTTCAACTACCAACAGGCGGGCTTTTCCCATAAGCGGCCTCCAAAATTACAATTGCGCCATATGCGATTTTCGTGAGTGATGCGCATTACGGCGTACTATTTCGATTTGCTGCTGTGTGACCTCGCGCTCGAAGGAACGAAACCCACTCAAGCGGAACCCGTGTTTCTTTGCCATGTGATCGATTTCCTCCACGCGGGTGCGTGTCAGATGTTTGCCCAGCGTATAATCCTCGAAACGTCCCTCGAGCGCCAGGGCGAATGTCTCAGCCATGCAGGCATATGCCTTGCCTGGCGGGAAACCAAAGTTAAAGTGGAAATCAACGGGGCCTGGCACATCCACCATTCCGCCGTCAATCACTAATATATCATCTCTCGCTGCCGCCACCATTGCAGAAACATCACGAGGGCGGGCGACGTCACAGACCACACTACCGGGTTGCAGGTGCTCCGGGCGGATGACATCATGGATATTGCTGGTCACGGTGAGAATGAGCTGCGCCTGTGCCAGAACGTCCATTGTGGTGCTTGGGATCAATTCGGCCCGCGCATGGACGCTGAGCCGTTCGCACAATTCGTGAAGTGCGTCCGTTCTGCGACCGATCAAATACAGCCGCTCTACATCGTCTGCTAACAACTCGGCACACACCTGCCCGATTGCCCCGGTCGCGCCGACCACCGCAGCAGTGGCCGTACCGAGAGGAATATCCATGACTTTTGCGGCTTCCCGAATGGCATCTACCGCCATGGAGACTGTGAACGAGTCTCCCGTGGTTACGGGGACGTCTAATGCGTTTGCAATTGTAACGCCTGCATCGCCGACCACGGAAGTAAAGGCACCCAGACCCAAAATATTTGCTCCCAGCTTTTCTGCCAGTCGTCCGGTTTGGATAATTTTGCGGTAGACCGTTTGCTCAGGTAAATCCAGCATCCGCCTCGGCGTGTAAGGGCAGGCAATGAACCAACCTTTTACTTCCTTACCTGTTGCCTGCGAGGTAATCCCATCGATTTCCGAAATATACACAGGCGGAAAGAAGGTGGAGAAAAAATCAATCTGCTTCTCGCTGAGCATGCGTCCCAGCAAGGGAAACTTGCGGCTAACATCCCGCTTGGGATCAATGGGATGAATAATAAACGCAAAGGTATCCACAGGCTACCATGATTCCAGTTGGGACTCACCGGGACGTGGATATAAACGTTTGTGCACGCTGGCAAACTTGAGCATGTGATGATCGCTATCCTCGTAGCGGATATCCCGGTCAATCACGCGGCGTTCCTTAGAAGCAGCCAGGACGACATCCGATTCGATCGTACGCGCCGGATATACAATCATGCCGGACCCGAGCCGGCAATTATGCCCCACCGCGCTCCCAATCACTGGGCGGTTGGATTGGTTCAGCTTGCCGCTTCCATCCAAAGCCCGAATCGGTGTGGGAATCAAGTTGTAATCTGTGAATGTGGAACCAGCTCCAATAAACGTATTGCGACCTACGACGCACATCTGCAGGCAGGTATTTTGGGCGATCATGCTATTTTCCATGATGGTTGTCATAAATAGGGCCGCACGAAATGGAAGAAATGCGCCATCTCCCACTACGGACAGCATCAATTGCACGTCTTGAGAAATATTTACATTATTGCCAATGATGCAATTTTCGATCACGGCGCCGGCATTGATCGTCACATTATCCCCAATGGTGGTCGGACCATGGAGGATTGCATGCGGATCAATAACACAATTTTTCCCGATCTTCACCAGCTCAGAACATTCCAGGATTTGTTTTCCCTCATAAAGGGCTTTCCCCAGAATACCGAGCTTAAATGCGAGGTCCTCATTCAGGCGCTTTTCGAAACGGGCACCGCGCGAGAAAAGCCCAAAGACCACATCTACAATAAAAATGTGCACCCAGGAATCGATTGCAATTAATGAGCGCAGCGGAACTTGAAATACCAGGTCGCCGCTTTGGTCTGCCATATAGGTGGGCACATGGTAATAGCCGATCTCGCGCGCCTGTAAATCGATGACCAGTGGTTCTACATCTGCCACCGGACCGTTGGGGTAATACCACAAATCAGCGAGATAGAGATCCCCCGCCGGAGTATAGGAGCTGGAAAGAGGCAGGGCATGTTCGCGGAACGCCGGGTCGTTGGTTGAAAATGCTGCCCGGCAAGGACGCTTGTTTTTCCGTGCC
>JBKPQD010000420.1:0-1820 GCA_046733915.1 Chloroflexota bacterium | reverse complement strand
GTGTTTGGGTTCGGCATTTTTGTCGCGACCATTATTTTGCTGATCAAGGGAGGACAGCAAGTGGGTCCCCATCTGGCGTTTTTAGGCCAATTTTTTATCGGTTATCACGTCACGCTTGCAGGAAGTCTTATTGGTTTGCTCTATGGTTTGCTTCTCGGATTCATTGTTGGCTTTGTGATTGCGGAGTTATATAACTGGATGGCTAATTTCAGAGAAAAGCGGCGGTCGCGAAGCCGGTAACGTATGTCTCAAACACTCCTGTTGACTATTGCGATTCCTATCACTGCCATCCTGCTGGTGTTCACATTTCGGCGGATCTTGTTTACCCTGGCAATTCTGCCTGCCAGTGATCCAGCTAGCGAGCATCCTAAACCGGATCATGGGTGCCTGCCCGAGGTGCTGATCCTTGTCCCGTGCCGGGATGAGCAAAGTGTAATCCCAGGTTTGTGCCAGGCCTTGGCGCAACTGGATTATCCGCGCGAACGCTTTCAGGTGGTTTTGATCGATGATGCATCCACAGACGGAACCGGCTTGGTCATGGAGCAGCAGGCAGCCGAGCGACCTGGCTGGCATGTGCTACCATTTTCTAGCAACGTAGGGAAAGCCCGCGCCCTAAATATCGCCTTAGACCGCTTCCCGTCCGGCGAGGTGGTTTATATCTTTGATGCCGATCACCGACCGGACCCGCAAGCGCTGCGACGGGGAGTCCAATATTTCTTCGCACCGGGAGTGGCGGCAGTCACAGGTTTTACGCAGATAATCAATCCTCTTGTCAGTCCAAGCGCGTTTTATTCCACTGTGGAAAGCTACACCAACCAGTTGGTCACCATGCGGGCAAAGGATCGTCTTGGACTCGCCCCGGCGCTGCTCGGTTCCAATTGTGCATATAGACGTGAGCTGTTGGTTGCCTTGGGCGGATTCAGGAATGGCGCCTTCTCTGAAGATTCTGATCTAACCATCACCTTCTACCGGGCAGGGTACAGGATTCGCTTTGCGCACGACGCCATCTCCAGCCAGCAGGTACCTCAGTCTATGGATGGATATCTCAAACAGCATATCCGCTGGGGCCGCGGCTTGAATGACGTTGCCAAAGTCCATGCTTGGAAGATCTTGACCGACCGAGAGCTACCCCTGCCACTGCGGGTGGAGCTTTTACTCTTTGCTGCCGGCTATCTGGATCGCCTGGCGCTGCTCAGCGCGCTACTCATCACGACCCTTTCTTATTTCCTTGGAAGCGCTCTCGTTCTTCCCCTGCTTGCAGTTATTCTGCTTTCACTCGTGACCCCACTCGGCCAGATTGTCGCTCTGTTCCTCAAAGAGAGGATGGATAGGGCGATGTGGGTCCGCTTGCCACTGATTCCGGTCTTCTTCGCGCTCGATATTTTCGCGGCGATACGATCTATGTTGGAGACTCTCTCCAACCAGCCTCGCCTGTGGAGCAAAACACAGCGAGAGGAAATCTCTTGAAGTGAAAACGATTGCCGTCTGTATTATCAACTACAACACTCGCGATCTGTTGCGGGAATGTCTTCATTCGATTTTGGGACAGAATGCAGATGAAATCATTGTCGTTGACAACGCTTCTGACGATTGCAGTGTGGAAATGATGCGGACAGAATTTCCATCGATCCCGCTGATCGCACTGAGCAAGAATCTTGGGTATGGGACGGCCTCTAACCGAGGCATCAGAGCATGCCGCTCTGAGCAGATTTGCTTACTCAACGCCGATACACAGATGCACAGCGGATCACTTCATACGTTGGGTAACTATCTGGATAACCATCCACAGGCTGCTATTATTGGACCGCGCATCCTCAATC
>JBKPQD010000419.1:0-3837 GCA_046733915.1 Chloroflexota bacterium | reverse complement strand
GATTGCAACCTTTTTCGTTTTTCTTCCATCTTTCATTTTTATTATCATAGGGGCGCGCTATATCGAAGAGGTTCGTAATAATCGCTTTGTTCAGGCGTTCCTGGCCGGTGTTAGTGCCGCCGTTGTCGGAGTTATCCTTGTTGTATCACTTGGACTCGTGCCGGGAGCGCTTCTCGGAATTCCGAGCATCATCATTGCCGTTCTTGCATTTGTAGCAATTACCTACTTCAAAGTAGATGTAGCGAAAGTTGCAATTAGTGCAATCGTGGTTGGTGTCGGTTATGCAATCTGGCATACTGCTTAATAATGAGTGAATGTAGAATGAGCAACTAGCTTTTATAGTGGTGGTCTCAGCGCCCCATGACCACAGCCATACTATCCCTTGCGGGACCCCTCGAGAGAATCCAAATATAGCTTGGCAGAACTCGGTTGAACCAGCCATATTGTTTACTTTTGCATCTAGATGCCGGACGGAGCTCACGAAAGAATGTGCGAATAGCATTGACAAGTTGCGTCGGTGCTTCCATGGCCGCGAAATGCCCACATTCCTTGAATTCTGTCCAGTGAGCCATATGATGCTCAGGATCCATCGCCAGCCGCACTAAAGCATTCGCATTGAAGACTGCGAAACCTATCGCCGCCGCTGGAAATCCCCAACCGCTTTGGGCGTGAGCGGCATTGTAAAGCAGGTGTGCAACACCCACAGCACTTTTCGTGAACCAATGACCGCCTAGGTTCGTCAAGATGGGCGTCCAGTGGCACAGCATTTTGACCAGGGAGAGTTGCGTTTCGCCAGCCAAGGCATGGAGCATACAATTTCTTAAGGGCGTCATCATCCCTTTCAAAACTGATTGCCCAACCTATTGACCTCTACTCCTCAGGAGCATATAAATGTCAATTAGCAGCACTGTAGAGCCAAGTTCTAATTTTTGTTATCCAGTTACACCGCCTGGAAGGGAGAGAAAATGCAGATCGAACAAAGTCGTTGGAGCCGGCACAAAGGTTGGACACCCGCGCCTCCCGGTACGATGGGAATCAATGCGCAATTAGTCTTGCTCTTTGGCAGCCCGGCTTGTCTAAAACAAACTCGATGGCAGGAGGCTATTGGACGTGCCTATCCCAACGCCCATCGCCTGGGATGCTCAACAGCCGGAGAGATCTACGGCACAGAAGTCTCAGACGAAACTTTGGTTGCTACGGCCATTGCATTTGAACATACGATGCTACACGGGGTAACTCTTAAGCTCAACGAGGTAAGCGACAGTTTTCAGGCAGGAGAACGACTTGCTAATTCTTTACCGCGCGAGTCATTAGTTCATGTTCTAGTCTTTTCCGATGGGAAAAACGTGAACGGTAGTGAGTTAGTAGCTGGTCTGACACGGCATTTACCGCCCGGTGTTACCTTAACGGGCGGTTTGGCTGGCGATGGCGATCGGTTTCAGGAAACCTTAATTCTCTGGGATGGACCAGCCGAGCCAAATACAATTGCAGTTCTTGGATTTTATGGTGATCGAATAAAGATAGGTTTCGGTTCGCTCGGAGGCTGGGATGCCTTTGGACCCGAGCGAGTTGTCACACTGTCTACCGGGAACATTTTATATGAACTTGATAAACAACCGGCATTAACCCTATACAAAAAATACCTGGGCGAATATGCAAAGGATTTACCTGCTAGTGGTTTATTATTTCCGCTTAGTTTGAAGACAGAGTCAGGTGAACATATTGTGCGCACCATTTTAGGCATAAATGAGGCTGAACAGAGCCTAACCTTCGCTGGCGATATACCTCAAGGCGGTCATGCACGATTAATGAAAGCAAACTTTGATCGGCTCATTGATGGAGCAGTTGGCGCTGCCCAAATTAGCCATGAAGCCATTGGTAAGAGCTCACCCGAATTGGCATTGCTGATCAGTTGCGTAGGCCGGAAATTGGTTCTCCAGCAACGCATCGAAGAGGAAGTAGAAGGGGTACGAGATGCTCTAGGACGGGAAACCATTCTTGCTGGTTTTTATTCCTATGGAGAAATTTCGCCTTTCAATCCGGGCGCGAAGTGTGAGCTCCACAACCAGACGATGACAATCACTACTTTCTCAGAGCTGTAATGAATGTTTTGCATAGCCTGCTGAAAAGGCAACTCCGACGATTTGCAGAGGAAACGATACCGCTTATAGAAGAACACACGGGTTTTATAACAGCGATCAACGATGCGTATTGGCAGTTTGATACGGATCGCAAACTGCTTGAACATAGTCTGGAGCTGACCTCGCAGGAGCTTCTTGAGAGAAATGCCGAGCTAAGTCGTATCAACGCCGACCTTGAAAGTCGCGTGTTAGCGCGCACGGCAGAGCTCAGTGCGAGTGAAACGCGTTTTCGCGCATTATTTGAACATGCACCCGTCTCGATTTGGGAGGAAGATTTCTCCGCCTTACGGCAATACATAGATCAATTGCATGCCAGAGGGACAGTGGACTTCTCGGCATATTTCGATGCGCATCCCGAGTCCGTTGCTGAGTGCGCAGCACTGGTAAAAATTGTTGACGTGAACCACACCACGCTAGAACTATACGGAGCGGAGAGCAAGGTAGAACTGGTGACCGACCTTTCAAAGGTTCTGGGACCTGAATCATTGACACCATTCAAGGAGGAATTGATTGCACTTACGCGGGGTGATCTGCTTTTCGAAACTGAGATTATCAACTACACACTCCATGGTAAGAAGCTTGTTGTCTTCGTCCGGCTGACGGTCGCGCCCGGGTACGAGCAGACGTGGGCCAAAGTGTTTGTCGGTATTAGTGACATCACGGAACGAAGGCAGGCGGAAGCTGCGCTCGCTTCGGAACGTGATCTGCTTCAAGCTTTAATGAATAATATCCCCGACACTATCTATTTCAAGGATACCTCCTCGCGTTTTACGCGCATTAACCGCGCCCAGATGAAGGTCTTAGGTGTGGCAACTGCAGAGGAAGCAATTGGAAAGACAGATCTCGATTTTTTTCATATATCAGACCTTGCTCAAAGTTTTTACGAGGAAGAACAACGCATAGTAGAAACCGGCGAAGCCCTAATTAACCGTGTCGAATTCAATCCCACTCCGGATGGTCAGCCACGCTGGTTCTCGGCAACCAAGGTGCCTGTCCTCGACGACGAGGGACGCGTGACTGGCATCGTGGGTATCTCGCACGATATCACCAAACGAAAGCAGATTGAGGAGGCACTAGGTCAGAGCGAAGAGCGGTTCAGGTTGATGAGTTGGGCAACAAAAGATGCTGTCTGGGATTGGGATTTGCGCACCAATCAAGTATGGTGGGGTGAAGGGCTCCAAAAGATTTTTCATTATTCATCCGAAACAGTCCAAACAAATTCTGAATGGTGGTTTGATCATATTCATCCAGAAGACCGAGCCAAGGTGAAGCGCACCATTGACCAGGCTCTGGAAGGGGGTATGGATTTCTGGTCGAAGGAATATCGCTTTCAACGGAAAGATGGGACCTATGCCGATATGATGGCTCGCGGATACATTATGCGTGATGATGCAGCTAGCCCGTATCGTATGATCGGTGCAATGATCGATATCACTGAGCGAAAGTATATGGAATCAACGCTGCTGCAAGCCAATGAGCAAATGGGGCAACTTCTAAAGGATATGCAGCAACGTAGCCACGAGATTGCTCTGCTTAATCAAATGGGTCATCTACTTCAAGCCTGTCAGACGGAAGAGGAAGCCTATGCAATCGTCGCTAAGCTGGCGAACCAATTGTTTCCCAGCACTGCGGGTGCTCTTTACCTAATCAATCCGTCGCATACCCTTGTTAGCTCCATTGCCTCCTGGGGAGGACT
>JBKPQD010000418.1:0-2963 GCA_046733915.1 Chloroflexota bacterium | reverse complement strand
GGATACAAGCGAGCCTGTCAGGTAGGCAGCGATGATATCGCGTTCGTTGAAGAAGCGCTGTTGGGCGGTCTCTTTGGCAATTCGGATCAGTGATTCTCGCGTGACTCGCATAATGAAATCCTTTAGTGGCTAACCCTCAGTCAGCGGCAGGCTCTGTTGAAACGGAGGCATCTCCAGGCTTTGCCGGATGCGATTTTCGATCCAGCGTAGATGTTCGGCGTTTTGGATGATGTTCATGTCGTTCGTGTCAATAGTTAAAACAGGCGTATGGTCAAATGGTTTTGAGAAAAAATCGTCATAGGCCAAGTTGAGCTCGTGGATGTAGGAGCGCTCCATTTGCCGCTCGTAGGGACGGTCGCGCAGGGCGATGCGCTGCATGAGGATGTCCGTGCTGGCTTGCAGGTAGACCAGCAGGTCCGGCTTGTCGATCTTTTCGGCAAGCGCTTCATGGACCTTGTAGTACATGTCGAGCTCGTCTCCTTTGAGATTGATACGGGCGAAGAGGGCATCTTTGGCAAAGGTGTAATCGGCGAGCAAATTTTTGGCGGTGGCGAGCATCTCCTGCACGGTACGGCGCTGCTGGTGATAACGGCTGAGCAAAAAGAAAATCTGGGTTTGAAAGGCGTAGCGCTCCCGGTCGCTGTAGAAATCGGAGAGAAAGGGATTCTCTTCGAAAACTTCCAGCATAATTTCGGCGTTAAATGAATTTTGAAGTAGGCGGGCGAGGGTGGTCTTACCGACTCCGATAACCCCTTCGATGGCAATGTACATAAAGACTCCAGAAGGTAAGTCCCGTTGAGTGGGATGAGCGCCTGAGCACTCATTGGGCTAAGGATACCATTATTTTAGTTTCAGGTGTCAGGCTCCAGGTAGAGAAAAGAAAAAGCTCCATCCAATCTGGAGAGAGCTTTGATAGAGAAATATGTTGACGATTATCGATCCACCAGGAGATGGAAGAAATGGACAAGCGCCGCCATGCCTTTTTTCCAGGTCGGCAGGTGCAGCTTTTCATTGGGACCGTGGAAGTTATCGTCGTACAGCGAGAAGCCGGTCAGCACTGAATCAGCTCCCAGTGCCTGTTTAAACATGAGCACCGCGCCGATGCCTCCACCAGAGCGTTGGAGGATCGGCGCTTTTCCGAAGGCGGTTTGAAGAGCTTCCTTCATCGCCTGGACCTCTGCGGAATACCGGTGGGTAATCACAGCGGGATTCCCGCCCATGACGTTGAGGTTCCAGGTCACGGTGGCAGGCAGATTTGCTTCCAAATAACTTCTCAATTGTTGATGCACCTCTTCGGGGACTTGATCAGGCACAAGGCGGAAGGAAAATCGCGCGGTTGCTTTCGCCGGGATGGCAGATTTGGGCTGCCCCGCCTCGAACTGCACCACCTCGAAGGTGGGACGCGCCCCGATCCGTTCCACCGGAGAATATTCCGGTTCGCCCCATAACGCCGGCGCACCGGAGTGCTTCAGCAGAAACGCCTCATCAAAGGGAAGCCTGGCAAGTTCGCTGCCCTCTTCTTGCTCAATCTTTCGGACTTTATCATAAAATCCCGGGAGTGTGACGTGGCCCTGGTCATCGTGCAAACTAGCGATTAATTTGCTCAAGACATGGATCGGGTTTTGCACCACGCCCCCATATTCGCCGGAATGCACATCCTGGCTCGGTCCAAAAATCTCCAGAAGAAACCCCGCGCCGCCACGCAATGAATAACAGAGGGAAGGAGTCTCTGCATCAGGCATACCACCCGCATCGGTGTTCAGGGAAAAATCACAGGTAAGTTTTTCGCGATGGGCAGTTAGAAATGCGAGAAGGTGTTTCGATCCAATTTCCTCTTCGCCCTCAATCACAAACTTGATGTTAATCGGTAAATTTTCACTGATGATCGCCTCTACGGCGTTGACAGAGGCCAGCGTTTGTCCCTTCATGTCGGAGGCACCGCGGGCATATAAATTTTCGTTGCGAATATCCGGCTCAAACGGCTGGCTCTTCCAATCTGCCAATGGCTCGGGAGATTGGACATCGTAATGTCCGTAGATGAGCACCGTGGGAGCGGAGGCGCCCCCTTGCAGCCATTCGCCATAGACGACGGAATGCCCGTCCGTGGGAAAGATCTCGACTTGACTTGCACCGATCGAACGGAGTTTGTCTGCCAGCCATTGGGCGGCGCGGTCCATTTGCTGCTTGTATTGCGGGTCATTCGAGATCGAGGGGATTCGAATCAGCTCGATCAATTCGTTTTGAAACCGATCATGATTTTCTTCCAGGTACTTCAGGGCCGATGAACCGGTCATTCCTTCCTCCTCTTGGCGGCTAAAAAGGCTGTCAATCTTGATTCGATTGTATCGCTTAAAAGAAAAGCCCTCACCTAGGGTGAGGGCTTGCAGAAGACCGATGACGAACTACTGAACACCGGCAGCTTGCATCTCTTCCTGTTTCTTGAACTGGCTCATGTATAGATCGTAATAGAAGCCTTCGCGAGCCAGCAGTTCGTCATGCTTGCCACGCTCGATGATCTGACCGTCTTTAAGGACAAGGATCATATCGGCATTGCGGATGGTAGATAAGCGGTGCGCGATGACAAACGAGGTGCGTCCTTCAAGCAACTGATCGAAGGCTTTTTGGATGAGACGCTCGGTCCTTGTATCGACCGAAGAAGTGGCTTCGTCCAGGATGAGGATGCGCGGGTCGGCAAGCGCGGCGCGTGCAATCGACAGCAACTGCCGTTGCCCCTGGCTCAAGCCCGAGCCGCGTTCGCCCAATACGGTCTGATATTTTTCGGGCAGGCGCTCGATGAATGAGTCTGCATTCGCAAGATGAATCGCCGCTATGACCTCTTCGTCAGTCGCGTCGGGTTTTCCAAAGCGAACATTTTCCATCACGGTTGTACTGAAGAGGAATGTATCCTGCAGCACAATGCCAATCTGGCGGCGCAAGGATTCGGCGGTGACATCCCGTACATC
>JBKPQD010000417.1:0-5349 GCA_046733915.1 Chloroflexota bacterium | reverse complement strand
ACCCATCCGTCCGGGTTCAGCTCTGCCACACCGAAGCGCCGCGGATCGGCAACGGGCATCACCCAGGCAACGGCATCCGCCGTTTCGTTTGCCAGGAACGAGAAGTCAGTCTCCATCAGCGTGTCTGAAAAACAGACGATCAGCGGTCCGTGCAGGTGTTCGCGCGCCAGCCATAGGGCGTGCGATTGACCCTTCATTTCGTTCTGTACCACATAATGTGCCTTAAGATCCGGGTAGTTCTCCTGGATAAATTGCGGCACCTGCAACTCGCCTAAGTAGGGACCAACAATAAAGACATACTTCGTATTGTCCGGGTTCGGAAGAGTTTGGAACATGTCGAGCAGATGTTCGAGCGAAGTCTTGCCAGCCACACTGACGAGTGGCTTAGGCTTGCTGTGCGTATGCGGGCGCATGCGTGTACCCCAGCCCGCCATGGGAATGATGACCGTGAGAGAGTTGTTCATACGTCAATTTTACCGCGTGAGATCGAGATAACCGATGAGCTGTAACGTGTTATTAAAAACGAATCTGTACCCTCCATGCGACGCATCTACGCATGCCCCAAAATGGGATGGGGCTCATAGGTTTCCTCCAGCCTTTTTACTTCCGCATCGGAAAGCTTGATATCGAGTGCGGCAATCGCCTGATCGAGATGCTCCATCTGGGTCGCACCGATGATCGGGCTGTGAATGTACGGCTTGTTCAGCATCCATGCCAAGGCGATCTGTGAACCGGTCACGCCTTGCTCTTGAGCAACTTCGGCAACGCGGTCAGCAACAACAAAGTCCTCATCACGGAAATAGAGGCTGTTGCTAAAGGGGTCGCTGTTCGCCCGAACGGTGTCACCCCCTCCGCCGCGCTTACGGTTGCCGGCAAAGAAGCCACGCGCCATGGGACTCCAGGGAATGAGACCAATTCCTTCATTTATACACAGGGGGATCATCTCGCGCTCCTCTTCCCGGTAGGCGAGATTATAGTGATTTTGCATCGACACAAATTTCGCCCAACCATGTTTTTCTGAGGTATGTAACGCTTCTGCAAACTGCCAGGCGTACATGGATGAGGCGCCAATGTAGCGCGCTTTCCCGGCACGGACGATATCATTCAATGCTTCGAGAGTCTCTTCGATCGGAACTTCATAATCCCAGCGGTGGATTTGGTACAAGTCCACATAATCCATTTGCAGGCGCTGCAGGGACTTGTCGATGGAATCGAGAATATGCTTGCGGGAGAGTCCGCGGTCGTTGATATCGTCACTCATTTGCCCGTTTACCTTTGTAGCCACGATAACATTTTCTCGTTTGACTCCCAGATCTCTCAGGATCTTGCCCGTGAGGGATTCACTCTCTCCGAGAGAGTAAACATCTGCGGTGTCGAAGAAGTTGATCCCTGCCTCCAAAGCGCGCTGGATAAATGGTTTGGCTTCGTCTTCCTCGAGCACCCATTCTCGCCATTGTTTGGAACCATAGCTCATCATCCCCAGACATAGGCGTGAGACCTTCATTCCGGTCTTGCCAAGATTGATATATTGCATAATTCCTCCAGTAGTTTGCTTATTCCTTCGCCGTCTTCGGCGAAGGAGTCGTTACAAGCCCTTCATTTATATCCGTGATCTGAGTCGCGTCATGAAAAGAGGATATGTCGTGATTTTGCTCAACAGCATCGCCGGGGACGGCGCGGAGAGCTAAAGGATTTTCAAGTTTGCCAGACTGGCAGAAAGTCTTTTAATCCCAACCGATTCAAACACCACATCCACGATTTCATCGTCATCTTGAATGCGGCTGCCGAGGACAATGCCATCGCCCCACACCTGGTGGTGGACATGAGCCCCGGCGCGGTATTTCGATTGAATTATCGACGCAGCTTGTTGGGGCCGGGCAGGGAGCGACCACTGCGTATCTGGAACGCGCCCGTGGATCGAACGTCCCGTTCGCGTTTTGCCCACCAGCAAATCGGCGGGGATATCATCCAAAAAGCGCGAGGGATACGTTTCTTCTGCTGCGCCACGTCCACCTCGTTGGATAGCGCGAATCAAATAAAGCTTATCTTTGGCACGCGTAATACCCACATAAAAGAGACGGCGCTCCTCCTCCATCGATTCGGGCTGGTCGAAGGAGCGGCTGTGGGGGAGAATCCCATCATCGAGACCCACAAGAAAAACGACTCCAAATTCGAGACCCTTGGCGGCATGCAGAGTCAACAGCGTTGGTACATTCCCTTCTTTGATCGTGTCCTGGTCGGAAACCAAGGCAACATTCTCCAGGAATTCATCGAGCGAGCGCGTGGCGTACTCCTCGGCGAGACGCCTCAGCTCGATCACATTCTCCCAGCGATCCACACCTTCTTCGGATTGATCGTCAATATATGCTTTAAAGTTCAGATCTTTCAGCACGCGGTCAAAAAGCTCAGCAGGATTGAGGGAAAGCGCGGCAGCGCGCCAGTTGGCGAGCAATCCACCAAAATCCGCCAGGGAGATCGCAGAACGTCCACTAAATGCGTGCCAGTAGTTCGACTCGCTGCCACGTGCCAGATCCATCAGTACATAACCCGGCTGGGTATGGTGCTGGCGGGCTATTAAATGAAGGGTTGTTAACGTCTTGTCTCCGATTCCCCGAGGAGGAACATTGATAATACGGTCTAGACTGGCTTCGTCAGCAGGGTTATGCACCAGGCGGAGAAATGAAATTACATCCTTGACTTCACGGCGTCCATAGAAGCGCTGTGCGCCTACTAATCGGTACGGAAGCCGCGCCTGCAAAAAAGCCTCTTCCAGCAAACGGGACATGGCATTGGTCCGATACATGACCGCGCACTCGCCTGGCTCAAATTGACGGGACGCCACGAGCTGGGCGATCGCATCCACCACAAATGCCGCTTCGGCATAGTCATCGGGTGCTTCGTAGAAAAAAATCTTTTCTCCTGCGCCGCGATCGGTGAAGAGTTGTTTGCGTTTGCGATTCTGGGCGCGATCGATCACACCCATCGCCGCGTCCAGAATCGTCTGGCGCGAGCGATAATTTTGTTCGAGCAGAATCGTCTGCGCGTCTGGAAAATCTTGATTGAAGCGCTGAACATTGCGCCAGTCTGCACCGCGCCACGCATAAATCGATTGATCTGGATCCCCAACACAAAAAATATTTCGATGAAACGAAGCAAGTTGTTTGACAAGTGCATATTGCGCCAGGTTGGTATCCTGAAATTCATCCACCAAAACATGGCGAAAACGCTGTGCATATTTATCACGCACAGATGGATTGTCTTCCAGCAAACGGGCTGTGTAAAGCAGAATGTCATCAAAATCCACGGCGTTGCTGGCGATCAATCGCGTTTGATATTCGCCATATACACGCTTCACGATCTCATCACGATAGGTCTGTGTGGGATAGTCGTCTGCGCCGATCAATTCGTTCTTGGCGCGCGAGATCGCGCCAAGAACACTCGCCGGGCGGTAGAGTTTTTCGTTGATGTTCATTTCACGGATCACACTTTTTACGATCCGTTCCTGGTCGTCTGTATCGAAAATAACGAAGTTCGATTCGATGGGCAGAAATTCCGCTTCCCGGCGCAGGATGCGGGCGCAGATCGAGTGGAACGTGCCGAGCATGATCCCCTCAATGGCTTGGTCCGGTAGGATGCGCTTGACGCGCTCAGACATTTCCTTGGCGGCTTTATTGGTAAAGGTGACCGCAAGGATCTGCCACGGACGGACCCCTTCCATGGCAATCAGATAAGCGATTCGTTGAGTCAGCACCCGCGTCTTACCGGACCCGGGTCCAGCGACCACTAGAACAGGTCCGTTCCCGGCTGTAACCGCGCTCTTTTGTTGAGGGTTAAGTTTATCTAGAAATTCCATAGGGAAAATAAAGGCGGGTCATTTCGACCCGCCCGAGACTATTGGGCTGATTTAAAGTTCGGATGTGCAGTTGGGACACCTTGTTGCCTTGAGAGGAATCATGGTGAAGCAGCGCGGGCACTCTTTGGTGGTTGGAGCTGCAGCAGGGGCGGGCCCTTTCAAACGATTGATGGCGCGCACGATCAAAAAAACCACAAATGCAATAATGAGAAAATTGATCACCGCCTGTATAAAAGCGCCATATTTAATAACAGCATTGCCGACCTTAAATGCCAGTGCGCTGAAATCGATGCCGCCAAGCACGAGACCGATCAAGGGCATCAAAATATCATTGACCAGCGAGGTGATGATCGCACCAAATGCGCCACCGATGATGACGGCAATTGCCAGGTCCATTACGTTGCCGCGCATAGCGAATTCCTTGAATTCCCTGAGCATAACAACCTCCCGCCAAGAATTTACTTACAAAGTTATTCTACCGTTTGCAAATGAGGCTGTCAACAAAGTGGTTTCGTAAAAAGGTTTTTATGCATGGCTCACAAAATTTGCGAAAATCCATCCTCCCATAGAGTTGTATAAAACAGTTCTGGAGAACTGTTTTTGTGGATTCGAGAGCCCTACGATTGCCCTACGAACGTATTACTGTTGACGCACTTATGGAATTAGGTATAATTCCGTTTGCTTGGCACTATAGAACCACCTGTTCTAATTCTCCACTTAGTAAAGGAATACGCGGATGCCCGACTTCATTCTTGATGTGCAAGGGCTTGAAACTACGTTTAAAACCCCGGATGGAGTGGTTCACGCAGTAAACGGTGTGACATTCGGGTTAGGTGAAGGTGAAACTTTAGGGGTGGTGGGGGAAAGTGGGTGTGGTAAGAGTGTAACCATGCTGTCTGTAATGGGACTGATCCCATCGCCTCCAGGAAAAATTGAAGCGGGAAAAGCTTTCTTCGCCGGGCAAGACCTTGTTCAAATGTCCAAAGAAGACCTGCGTCATGTGCGTGGTGCACAGATCGCGATGATCTTCCAGGATCCAATGACTTCATTGAATCCTGTGCTTACGATCGGCAAACAACTGGAAGAACCGCTGATGCTGCACGTGGGCATGTCGAAAAAACAAGCTCGCGAGCGTGCCGCGGAATTGTTAAGCATGGTGGGTATCCCAAATGCGAAAGACCGTTTGAATGATTACCCTCATCAATACTCGGGCGGTATGCGCCAGCGCGTGATGATCGCGATGGCATTATCAT
The DNA here is from genome assembly GCA_046733915.1 of Chloroflexota bacterium. Taxonomy (GTDB): domain Bacteria; phylum Chloroflexota; class Anaerolineae; order Anaerolineales; family Villigracilaceae; genus Defluviilinea. Next base: position 243 of record JBKPQD010000417.1, on the reverse strand, counting down.
GTAGCCCCCAAATTCTAATTGCCGATGAGCCCACCACGGCGCTGGATGTGACCATTCAGGCGCAAATCATGGATCTGGTCAAGCGTCTGCGCGACGAACTCGGCATGGCGATCATTTGGATCACGCATGATCTGGGTGTGGTGGCGGGCCTGGCGCAGCGCGTCCTCGTCATGTACGGTGGCTATATTATTGAGGAGTCCCCTGTCAGGGACTTGTATGCCAACCCCACGCACCCTTATACAA
>JBKPQD010000416.1:0-2060 GCA_046733915.1 Chloroflexota bacterium | reverse complement strand
GGATGTACAAGTTCAGGTCAGCATTCACACGCCCTGGGATATGTGGCCCTGGATTGCCAGTCAGCCGCGCCTCGAGGTCTTGTACCATTCCATCAATTATTTGGATTCTCTGCGCTTCCTGTTTGGCGACCCGGACCTCATCACGAGTCGGCATACAAAGCATCCGACGCAGCAATCGAAAGGCGAAACGAAAACCATCACAGTCTGGGACTACGGAAACGGAATGCAAATCCTGATCGCCATCTGTCATTTCGATTGGTCGCCGGGTCTGTATTCTCTTTTTCGCGTGCTGGGCACCGAGGGGCTGATCGAAGGGACGATCGGCACCAATTACGATTATCCAGATGGACGTAACGATACGATCAAATTCAGCGGCCGCTCCAACACGGAACGGGATTTCTCTGCGGTCCTGCCGGGTAAGTGGATCCCAGACGCCTTTTACGGTCCCATGGCTTCGCTGATGGATGCGATTCAAACCGATGGTGAACCGGTCACCTCTGCCAGAGATAACCTGGGTACCTTACGAGTAGTGAATGCTGCATATCGTTCCATGAACGAGAGGCGCAGTGTCAGTCCGTTAGAGATTCAGTAACAAGACCATTTGAGGTAGCAACAACTTCGCGAACCACCCTGGCCAAAGGCCCCGCAGGAGCGAAAGGGTGAGTCGGTATTCTTGAGGAGAACCCTTCATGCCTTTGAGTTCAGAGCAATTGCAGGATGCGTATCGCCAGATGCTCGTCATCCGCAAGTTCGAAGAAGCGATTCGCAATTTATACCAGGCAGGCAAAATCCGCGGTTCTTTCCATCCCTGTGTGGGGCAGGAAGCCACGGCGGTGGGTGGGTGCTGGGCGCTGCGCCCGGACGATTATATGACCTGTACGTATCGCGGCCATGGACAGGCAATCGCCAAGGGACTCAGCGTCCGCGCTGCGATGGCAGAGATGCTGGGCAAGGTAACAGGCTGTTCAAAAGGCAAAGGCGGCTCGATGCATTTCACTGATCCAGCGGTGGGTCTGCTCGGCGCGAACGCGATCGTCGCCGCTGGGATTCCCCATGCTGCCGGTGCCGCGCTGGCTGCTCAATTACAAAAAAAGGACAATATCGCGCTGGCCTTCTTTGGCGAAGGAGCCGTGAATCAAGGTGTGTTTTTCGAGACGCTCAATCTTGCTGTGATCTGGAAACTTCCCTTGATCCTCGTCTGTGAGAATAACCGCTATTCCGAGATGACACCTTCCCACGAAACAACGTCGAATGTAGATACATTTAAACGCGCCGCGGCGCTGGGATTTGAGGCGACTCAAATCGATGGGAATGATATCGAAACTGTATACAACGCCGTTCAAGAAGCTGGGACAAGAGCGCGGTCGGGCGGGGGACCCACATATATCGAAGCGATGACCTATCGCCTTTGGGGACACATGATGGGTGACCCGGAAATCTATCGCACGAAAGAAGAGGTAGCCAAGGCTCGCGAGGATGAACCGATCCTACGACTGGGACGGCGCTTGATCGAACTTGGATGTGACGATGCGGATTTAGCTCGCCTCGATAGGGAAGCTGAATCGATCATTACAGATGCTCTGGAATTTGCCGACTCGAGCGCACTCCCTGAGCCCGCCGATGCATTTACGGACGTATTTATTTAGGTAAATCACTTATGCCAACCATAACCTATGCACAAGCATTGAACGAAGCGCTGCGCGAAGAGATGAAAGCCGACCCACGTGTCTTCTTGATGGGGGAAGATATCGGTCACCACGGCGGCATCTTTCGCGTGACGAAGGATCTGATCGATGAATTCGGCGCCGACCGCGTGCGCGACACGCCGATCAGCGAATCGGCATTTGTGGGACTCGGCATCGGCGCGGCAATGGCTGGGATGCGGCCAGTAGTGGAATTATTATTCATGGATTTTGCGCTGGTGGCTGCAGATCAGATCGTCAACCAGGCCGCGAAGCTGCGCTATATGGCCGGCGGGACTGTATCTGTTCCGATCGTGATTCGTGCCCAACAGGGCGGCGGACGCGGCAACGGGGCGCAGCATTCACAGTCTTTTGAGT
>JBKPQD010000415.1:0-2678 GCA_046733915.1 Chloroflexota bacterium | reverse complement strand
GGTCGAAGTAGCCGGTTCCCAATCCACGAGCAGGATGTAAAGATCGTCCTGTAGAGTGGAGCGCTGACCCGGGATCGTCATCCGCTGCTGTGAGTCATAGTAATAGTCAATGCGCGGAGTGAGTTGACCCAGGTAGATCCCGTTTTTGTAAATATCCACCACGGAACGGGTATAGTTCACACCCGCGGGTTGGTTGTCCCAGGACGCAATTTCTTTGTAGCGTACCTCATAATCCGCGATCTTTAGTTCTTGCCCTTGCGCCAGCGTGCCCTGCGTTTCCATCTGGAATGATTCCATCCCAAGAATACCAATTGCCATCAACATCATGCTGAGGTGGATGATATAGCCACCGTAGCGGCGGCGGTTGCGCCCGGTCAAATTCCAAAGGGCGGTGAAGATATTTTCACCCTGGCTTCGCTGACGTGCTGCTGCGCCGCGCCAATATTCGTAGACCGTCACGAGCAGGACCAGCGCAATGATGAAGAACCCAATCAACGCACCAATCTTTTGCGTATACGTCACGTAAAGTACAGTCGTGATCGCGATCGCACCGATCACCGGCTTCCACAGGGCGCGTCCAAGGGTCTTGACCGTGGAATGCCCCCATGCAGAGAGCGGAGCAACGCCCATCAGGAATAGCAATGCCGCGAACAGGGGCGCGGTGGCACGCTCATAAAACGGGGGACCTACCGTCACTTTTGCGCCAGTGAAGAGTTCCGAGATCAGGGGATAGATCACTCCCCAGAAACACACAACGAGAATGCTCATGAAAAGCAAGTTATTCAATAGGAATAATGCCTCCCGTGAGAGCATGGAAGTCATCTGAGTCTCCGACTTGAGATCGTTCCAGCGTCGGAATATCAACGTTACGGAGGTGACCAAGGTCAAACCGATGAAGGCAAAGAAGAACGGACCAATCGCGCTTTGTGCAAATGCATGTACGGAGGAGAGTACGCCTGAACGAGTCAGGAAGGTACCGAAGATCACGAGGTCATAGGTCAGGATAATGAGCAGCATGTTCCAGTGTTTCAACATGCCTCGCTTTTCCTGGATCATGACCGAATGCAGGAATGCGGTGCCGGTGAGCCAGGGCATGAACGCGGCGATCTCCACCGGGTCCCAGCCCCAGTAGCCGCCCCAGCCGAGCACGTCGTACGCCCAGCGTCCACCCAATACCAGGCCAAAGGACAGGAACAGCCACGCCCACAACGCCCAGCGCCGGGTGAGGCGGATCCAGCGGTCATCGGTGCGACCGGTGATCAGCGCAGCCATTGCGAAGGCGTACGGAATCACGAACGAGACGAAGCCAAGATACAGCATGGGCGGATGAATGACCATGCCCGGGTGGCGCAGGAGCGGATTCAATCCCCGACCATCCTGCGGAGTAAAGAGCACACTCTGCGCGGGCTGGAAACTGTGTGCGCTTACACCATCAAATGTTTGGTAGAGTTGGGCGAACGGATTCTCGAAGAAGAGATTCATCCCGATAAAGAAAGCCATCGTGACACAGGCTACCACAATGACCCATGGCAGAAATTCGCGGTCACGATCCCATTTGCGCAGGGTCACCAAGGAAGCAAATGCAGACATCAACCAGGACCAAAAAAGGAGTGAGCCAGATTGTCCGCCCCACCAGGCCGTGATCTTGAGGTAGGTAGGCATGCTGCGACTGGTCACTTCATAAACGAATTGCACCTCGTAATGATTGTTGACAAGTAAATAAATCAGAATACCTGCAGTGAGAGTCAGCAGCGGCCATGTCAACAACATGGCGCGGCGGGCACTCTCCACCATGGCAGCATTTTTCGTCCGTTCCCCATAGATGGCAGCAAAAACACTGTACAGTGTAACAATAAACGAAACGGTCAGGACGCCAAAGCCAAAGTTAGCGATCATGTGAATCTCCTTACAGAGTGCCGCACGAACTCATAGCAAACCACTCATTGGTGGCCCTTGCGGCAGAGTAAAAACCCTAAAGGTGAAACTGACCTTTAGGGTTTTTATTTCCTTAGCCAGCCTGCTCCGGCACCGCCTCTTCATATCGAGTGGGGCATTTGAGCAGAAGTTCCTCGGCGTAGAACACGCCATCCTCGCCGAGGTGACCCGTCATGATCGCCTGGGCCTCATTGCGCAATAAATCCGGTTTTGGGCCTACATACACAACTTTCATACGGGGGCGGGAGGGATCGATCACGGCTTGGTGCAAAGCTACCGCTAATCCACCTTCCGTTTCCAGTTCGGCATTGTCACCGGGGACGTGGGCTACATCGAAGCTCAGGGTCAGAGACTGGGCGTCGTACTGGATCGTGTCGCCGATCACTGCACCAGAGACGCGCAGGTTCTTATCTACGATCGAGGAGCCTTTCGCATTGAGCTCATCCACGGTCAGGAAGTACTCCTGAGTTGCCTTGGTAGAGCTCCAAATTAAAAAGACGACAGCCCCAAGGATGAGAATGCCGCCAAAGACGAACTTGTTGAATTGCATGGATTCCTCCAGGTAAAATCGCGAAAAACTTAATTGCTCCGTTTATTGTACATGTCGAGATTAATACTCACTGAGAAGGCATCAGATGAATGTCATGCAAATCCCCCTAATTTATCCCATTAGGGTAATATGGCTGGGTTTCTGTCTGTTTAAGCGGATCGACCCGCCCGTTTTCGCTTCGGTTCGATGAAAC
>JBKPQD010000414.1:0-4391 GCA_046733915.1 Chloroflexota bacterium | reverse complement strand
TCTGAAAGCCGTCGAACTCGACCATGGCTGTGTGATCAATGCGAATGCCAAGGTTATATTGAATCGTATCCTTGAGCAGCCCGGGTCCGCCGCCGGGATAACCGACGGAGATTCCATGCTGGTAGGCGGTATTGATACGCTGATTCTGCCAGTCTGGGATGTAGACCCACAGGTCGCGGGGAATCGAGATGAGCGAAACTTGTCCATCATTGGGACGCAAAATCGCGATCACCATCGTGTCCGTTCGGAACGAGCCGCCCGGTCGTCTATCGGAGCCGATCAGGAGGAAGTTGACGGTCTCCTGTCCGTTGTTGAGAATCTGGCTGCCGGAAGGGTCGATAGTCGAAAGCGGCGCGAGCGTATTGATCAGCATGTTCGCGTCGGCTGTCGGAGCTTCCGTTTGTGTGGACGCTACGGCGGTCGAAGTCGCTCGATTTCTGGCGAGAGCGCGCATACCACAGCGCCAGATCGCCGTCCATGTGGATGAGCCCGGGACCGGTCGTGTAGAGCTCCCAGTTATTTTCATTTTCCGGGTCCAGGCTGGGATCGATCAATCTCCAGTCCGTATAGGGGCAGGAGACAGGCACGTCCACGCCGCCTAAGGTATCGACGATTCTCTGAAAGCCGTCGAACTCGACCATGGCTGTGTGATCAATGCGAATACCAAGGTTATATTGAATCGTATCCTTGAGCAACCCGGGTCCGCCGCCGGGATAACCGACCGAGATCCCATGCTGGTAGGCGGTATTGATACGCTGATTCTGCCAGTCTGGAATGTAGACCCACAGGTCGCGGGGAATCGAGATGAGCGAAACTTGGCCGTCATTTGGACGCAAAATCGCGATCACCATCGTGTCCGTTCGGAACGAGCCGCCCGGTCGTCTATCGGAGCCGATCAGGAGGAAGTTGACGGTCTCCTGTCCGTTGTTGAGAATCTGGCTGCCGGAAGGGTCGATGGTCGAGAGCGGCGCGAGCGTATTGATCAGCATGTTCGCGTCCGCTGTCGGAGCTTCCGTTTGGGTGGACGCCACGGCGGTCGAAGTCAGGTTGGAGGGATCAAATGTGGGCGAAGGCGCGGGGGAGCCGGTCTGCGTCCAGGGAATCGGACGGAACGGGGTCGGTGTCGCTGTGGAGTTCGGTGCAGCCGTCACCAGGATGAACGGCAGCGTCGTCTGGGCGGGCGCCAGAGTTCCGCATCCTACCAATAAAATACTCGCCAGGAGCAGGGCATGGATAATTTTTCTCATCGGCTAAGGGTATGTAGCTGTTTCTGTGGGAGTCGCGGTGGGTGGGATGGTCGGAGTGGAGGTTGGGCCGGGAACAGGGGTGCGCGTGGGGATGTTCGGCACCCAGAGCAGCTGCCCGGTATAAATGGTCGTGGACGAGCCCATACAGTTGGCACGTTGGAGTTGCTGGTAGGTAATACCGTAGGAAAGAGCAATGCGAAAGAGGTTGTCGCCGGGCTGGACCACGTATCTTCTGACATAACCGGCAGGCGGTCCGCACGGAATCACCGTGACGGTCGGCACAGGCGGCACATACAATGCCAGACCGGGCGGAATATCGAACGAAGAAAGACAGTTTGCTGTGCCCAAACTCTCGGCGGTCGTTTTGTAGCGTTGCGCCAGCGTATAGATTGTGTCGGAGGCGGAGGTGGTGATTCGATTCCAGCCCGCGGTCGGCGTACAGAACGGTTGGACAAAAAGCGTATTGGTCACAAACACTGTGTCCGTCAAGCTGGGCGTAGCGGTACCTGTTGAGGTTCCGGTCGCCGTTTCGCTCAGGGCTGGCGAAACGGTAAAGGTCGCGGTGGGGAAGACCAATGAAATGGTGGGCGGGATCGGCGAAGGTGTAGCCTGTGAGGGAAGCGTTTCCGAGAGGGCAAGGGAAATACCTCCGATCACGAGGATTACGGAAATGAGAGCGATGATGACGCCGCCGCCCAATTGCCGTAAGTTTTGCATTATTTCTCCGTCAGTTTCCGGGCGATTGGCAGCAAGACACTAAATGTAGAGCCAACACCCATTTTACTATCAACCCAGATGCGTCCTTTTTGTGCTTCGGTAAGAGTTTTGGCGATGGAGAGTCCCACGCCGGTATCGCCCACACCCTGGATGAGGACGTTATCGGCGCGATACAAACGTGTGAAGACGCGGTTGATATCCTCGGCCGGAATGCCTCCTCCGGTATCGCTGACCTGGATCAACACATATTCCTTTCCGTCTTCCGATTGGGTCTGGACTTTGAGACGCACAGTCCCTTCCACCGGGGAGGCGGATCCTGCGTTTTGCAGGAGATGGATCAAAATCTGCTGCAGGGCTTCGCGGTCGGCATAAATCGAGGCGACATTCTTCGGCAGATCGAGATGCATGGAGATGTTCTTCTCACGCACCTGGCTGCTTGTGTAGGACATGGCATTGTCGATAATGACGTTCAAGTCCACAGGCTCGGGTTTGAGCTCATTCAGTCCCGTTTCGAGCGTCGTCACCTGAATGAGGTCGTCGATCAAATTGCCGATGCGCTCTGTGGAGGCTTTAATACGTTCGACGAACTTGCGCTGCAAGGCGCCAAGAATTCCGACCGACTCGCCTAATAATAAATCGGTATATCCTACGATCGACGACATTGGCTGGCGCAATTCCTGCGAGATGGATGCGACCACTTCCGCCTGTTCGGTCGTGCGCGTGGAAGCAATGCCTTTCTCTGCCTCGACGATGCGTACGTTCGCTTCGGCAAGCTGATTCTGCAGGCGCGCCACTTCCTCCAGTGTCAGGCGCAGCTCATTCTCGATCTGGGTGGGATTGACCGTCGACTTAAATTTAACGTTGCCATCCTTCGATGTGCGCAGCTCTTCATTTTCCTGCTTTAATTTGTCGAGCGCCTTTTGCGTTTCCTCCAGCATGGATCGCATCGCTGTGAGATCCTCCAGCTGGGAAAGACCCTGTTGTGCCTGTGATTTGACTACATCCATCTGCTTGAGGACGTCGTCGTTGCGCCGCTCGAGGTCTTTGATGCGTTCCTGTGCCACATCCAGTGCCTGGCGTGTCTGCTCGCCTTTTTGTTCGAGCGTGGTCATGCGCTGTCCGCGCTGGATGATCGGAACCAGTGAAATCGCGATATTCGCCAGGAACGCCTGATCTTCGGCGCTCCATAAGCGATTGGAATAGGGCGACAACAACAACACGCCGCCCAGCGGATCTTTTTCCGGCGTGACAATGGGTACGCTTAAAATATGACCAGGATTATTAAGATTGAGCAGATCGCTCAGCCCCTTGATGTCGGCCGAGGTGCTGCTCGCCGGCAACCGCAAGGGACGTCCGCGCTGGAGGGCATTCGTGAGCATGGGAACCAGGCTTTTATTCATGCTCCCACCTTCCAGATTTTCCTCCCGGATGAGGTCATAACCACTGGCGATCTGCATCTGGTTGTTATTGTCGGTGAGATAGATCAAGAAGCACAGGTCGGCAAGCATGGTCTGGGCGATGGCACGCGTGATCGCCTGGCTGACCTTGTCCGATTGCGATTCGCCTGCCAGTGCCAAAAGGGCATGGAATGTCTTTGGATCCGTGCTGTAGCGGCGGCGCTCGCCTGCCACCGGAACATCCTGTTGCTTGACCGAGGTCAGGCGGTTCGCCGGCGTGGGGAAGCGCTGCGGCAGCGTCATCAGCATTGGATACGCAGCCAGGTGCATCAATCGCACCGCGCCCGGAAAGTCGCCTTCGGTGCGGCCAAAAAGCATGTGAAGGGTGTGACCGATCAGGCTGAGCAGCACAATTGCCAGGCCGTTCCCCCAGCCGTTCGGGCGGCGGATCGCGAGAATCAACAAGCCGATGACCGACATGCCGATGCTTGCCATTTGCCAGAAGAAATCATAGGCGCTCTGGTTGTACGATTGGAAAGCTGGTTGTGCCGTATAGGCGACCAGGCTCAATCCTAATCCCGCCGTGACCAGCAGGCTCAGCAGCCAGGTCGCCGCATCTGCTCCGCGACTCGGCTCCGGAAACGCCCATAACCAAATCATCCATATTAACGAGAAAAGGGTTACCGCCCGGTCGAGCGGCGGCAGGAAGAGCGACAGATTCAAAAACCCCTGGGTACCCAGCGCGCTGACCAAAAACAATCCGATCTGCGCGGTGAGCAGCATACTCAGTCCGAACATGGTGCGGCGTGCCTGTGGGAATTCGCTCGAGCGCCAGTGCGAATACGCAGACTGCAACGCGTTCCCAATCGAAAACACCAGAATGAGATGATAGATCAGGCTGCCTTCAGGTTTGGTGAGGAAGGCAAAAATTTGACTGAGAGAGGCGCCCATGACAGGGATGATTATATTCCACTTGCCGCAATCTGTCTCAAAAATAGCATTTTCGCCAGGTTACAAGAACGTTATTTCT
>JBKPQD010000413.1:0-4823 GCA_046733915.1 Chloroflexota bacterium | reverse complement strand
GCGTGAGTCCATCGCGAAATTGCTCGGCCGGATCATGCGGGGCAAGGACAGGTGCAAACAGAGCCACCAAGATGAGAACGCCAACCAGTATCGCTCCGAACATAGCAACACGATCGCGCCGCAAGCGCCTCCAGCTCAGCGCGGAGTAACTAACCTCAACAGGAGCGGAGGCAATGACGTTTTCCTGAGAAGATAAGGTTGGGGAGGAGGTGGCTTGCATGATCATCCAAACGGATTGGCATTGCCCCGCCTGCTTCACCGGCACTCCCACGCACCTGTTAATGATTTGTTCAGCAAGTCAGGTGGTGTGCAAATGTCAGCGAGGCAATGCCATGAATCCTATTTACTCATCCACATGGTTTCGTAGCTGAATAGGTGCTCAGGATGAGTGAGCGTGGGCTGACCGTGCAAGTTTTCGGAATGAGCGACGGTGTAATTACCATTGATCACAGGTACCCACACTGCATCATCCATCAACGTCTTGAATAGCTCAGCGTAGCCCTTCATGCGCGCGTCACGATCAGTGACGGCGAGTAATTCGGTCGCTTTCGCGTCCACGGTGTCGTTACAATAACGGGACCAGTTCCAGCCGCCGGGGACGTTCGAGCCGCAGCCCAGGATCGGGGTATAGAAGTCATCCGGGTCCGGATAATCCTGTGTCCACGCCAGGCCACCGGACCATACAAGGGGTGTCTTGCCATTGCCGGCATCATCGATGACATTGGGCGCGGCGAGCGTGTTAATCGTCAGCTTGATACCAACCTTGGCCAGGTCCTGCTGGAATGATTCGCAAAGTTTTGGTTGTGGATCCACGGAAATACATTCGATACTGGTCTCGAATCCATCACCGTATCCTGCCTCCGTGAGCAATTGCTTGGCTTTATCGGGATTATATTCGTAGCCCGGATAGGTTTTATCATATCCAGGCATGAGGGGAGGGAGGATTTGATTGGCAACCGTGGCGCGTCCGTTCAACAACTGCACGATACGATTTTTGTCAATTGCATAGTTGAGCGCCTGGCGCACCTTGACATCATCAAACGGTTTCTCGGTGACATTGATGGCAATGTATGTTGTGTTCACCGTCTGCTCAACCTCAATGCGATTCTTCCAGGCCGGATCTCCGGTAATGCGGGTCCAATCTGCTCCAGGAGGCGGATCACCCATTAGCTGGATCTCGCCTTTCTCCAATTGCAGCAACGCAACATCCGGCTCAATACCTACTTTAATCGTGATCTTATCAATGAACGGACGACCCTCGAAGAAGTAATCGGGATTACGCTCGAAGGCCAATTGCTGCCCCGCCGTCCAACTTGTCAATTTATATGGTCCTGTCCCGACCGGTGCATGACCAAAGTTCTCGCCCGCCTTTTCTACTTCTTCCTTTGGCACAATGTACGCAAAATTGATCGCCATCTTGTTCAGGAACGTAACATCCGGGGCCGTTAGAGTGAACTCAACTGTGCTCGGGTCGATGGCTTTGATGCCTTCTACAGTCGTTGCCGTTCCATCGACAAGTTCCTGGGCGCCTTTAATACCGAGGAAGAATCCAGCGCCCGGGCTGGCCGTCTTAGGATCCAGAACCCGCGTGATCGAATAGACCACGTCATCTGCGACAAGCTCGCGCCCATTATGAAACTTGACACCTTTGCGGATTTTAAATGTGTAGGTGAGCCCATCCGCGCTAACCTGTGGTAAAGACTCGGCGATACGAGGCTGGATGGTCGTGCCACTATCGTAATCGAGCAGCCCATCGAAGACCATTTTGATGGCGGGCCAGTTGGTCCAGTCATACCCAATGGCGGGATCCAGCGTAGCCAGATCATCCTTATAGGCAACGACCATCTCTCCGCCTTTTTGCGGGGTCGAATCCGATGAGGGTGCCTCCGTCGCTGCAGGCGCGACCTGTCCCCCACAGGCGCTAAGCACCATGGTCAGGGCGAGGAGCGCGTATAAAAGTATCTTTCGTTTCATGATAATGTTCTCCTTTGCGAAATCGAAATGCACCAAGCCGCAATCCCATCTCGAAATTGCGGAACACGCTAAATATCTGAAGCTGCTATAGAAGAGAGGAGTCGTATTGATGAAACAAGTTTGCTTCCTAACGAAGCATTAATAATTGAGCATTATATCAGACACTGGTGCATCATCGCGGATGTGGCTGATGGCGCCAGAATTCCTTTCGCCACTTGGACAGCTTATGGAACCTAAACGGGTGTATTCATTGTTATTTAAGCTTAAACAAAAACCATAGCTTGCAAAGCTATGGTTTGTAAAAAGTACCGAGACCAGACCCAAAAACGCTTTATTCGAGTTATGAGTCTTGTCCAGTTATCTATATCCTCTGACGTGAAGGTACGTGTGGATACCTTCATCATTGTACAGGAAGATTGGCTGGTTTCACGTGAGTTAGGATTTTGTATCCTGAAGGCTCGATTTCGTTTGAACACTTTTAGAAGTAGATCAGGCGACCCCTAATTTCTCTCTGAAATAGTTTACCGTCGAGCATAAGCCCTCTTCCAAACCGACCTCGGCCCGCCAGCCTAATTCTCGGCCGGCTTTACTACAATCGAAGTAAGTCAGGTAAATATCGCCGGGACGCTTGGGCGCTCTTTGGATTTCGACCTCATGGCCAATTTCCTTTACTAAGCCCCGATAAAGACTGTTGACAGAGGTGCCGTTGCCACAAGCAATGCAATACGCTTCCCCGCTGCCACCATCCAGGGCCATCAGATTAGCCCGTGCGACGTCTCTTACGTACACATAATCTTTTTGCTGTTCACCATCCCAATCAATGCGAACGGGTTCGTGCAGTAGGATTCGGCGAGCGAAAATTGCGATTACACCTGCCTCCCCCATAGGGTCCTGACGCGGTCCATAGACATTGCCGTATCGAAGAATTGTAAAATCCAGACCATGCATATTCTTCCAGAACCGGAGATAATATTCGCTAGCCATTTTTGTCGTGCCGTAGGGCGACTCGGGATGCTGGGTGGTGCTTTCATCTACGGGCATTTTCTCGACCGTGCCGTAGCTGGCTCCTGACGATGAAAAAATAACTTTCCGGACGCCAAACCGGGTCGCGTTTTGCAGGAGATTGATCAAGCCCAAGAGGTTGACACTGGCATCGTGAACTGGATCGTCAGTCGAAATCTTGACGCTGTGCTGAGCAGCCAAATGGCAAATAGCTTCCGGCTGCTCTTGCTCAAAGACGTTTTGCAGGGCTGCATCCCGGATATCTACCTTATGGAAGCTGGCCTGTGGATTCACATTTTCCATCTTGCCACCTCCGTGCTCCCACAAGTTGTCAACGATCGCAACATGATGTCCAGCCTCAATTAGAGTGTCCACCACATGCGATCCAATAAACCCTGCTCCTCCTGTAACTAATACCTTCATCGAAACCTCCTTATCCTTTGTTCAATGCTCAGAGTTGAGATCAAAATCTGCATAGCGCTTTTGCTACGAAGATCCTTATACCGAAGATAAAATATGACGAGCTACAGCCACTGTATGAAGACCGGGCAAAAGGCCCAGACTATCAGCCCAGTGTTTTCCAAAGATTGCTTTCCATTTTCTAAATCGAGTATTAAAGACAATCTATTTCGCCAAGACCATGCTTCATGATAGCGCGTACCATCGAGCCAGGTGGCGCAAAAATTCTTCCCCACTCCAATCAGCGATCTGAAACCTCGGCAATTGGAACGGGTCTGCACCAGGTAACACACAGTTAAACCTAGTCGTGCATGCACTTCGGAAACCGGCCTTTTCAACAAGCTCGGTGGTTTCAAAAGAATATTCGCCGTGGGGATAGGAAAAGCTGATCACAGGCCGGCCGATGATATTCTCCAACTGATCCTTACTGCCCGCAATCTCTTCCATTTGGCGTGAGGGTGAAAGGACCCTAAGTGACGGGTGGGTTCGTGTATGGGCTCCTAGCTCGATCAAGCCTCCCTCTCCAAGAGCCTTGACTTCATCGTTGCTGAGAGCACGGTCTCCGCGCCGGATGCCGTTGCTCGTCTTAGTCCAAGCACGAATCACGTCTAGCGCTTCACGCCGGTCGGAATCGGATACTTCGAGAAGACGCTGCCAGATCAAATAAAAAAAAGCCAACCGCGTGCCCGGCAGCGCAGCCCAGGGCCTTCGCCGCCGATCCTGCTGCCGATCCTGTTGAGTATAGTGTCGCGCAGTACCTAATTGCCATTCATATCTATGGCCATTTAACCTCAGCTCAAGCCGGTCGGGCAGCGTCCCAGGTTGGAGCACAACCCATTCGAGCTCGTCCCACCAAAAATTCTGCTCATTGCTAATAGAGTCTGTTATTAAGAATATAGTTGCCGGTACGTCGGAGCGCTCAAGCAGAGGCTTGGCATGCTGGAGGTTATCAACGTAACCATCATCAAAGGTGACCACGATGGATCGGTTGGGGACTCTGCCGCGCTGCAGGTACCCGAGAAATTCCTGCATGCTTAACGGATAAAAATATTTCTTAATCACTGCAAGCTGTTCGGCGAAGTGATCGGGAGAGACGCTCAAGTCCCACGGATCCAGATCTGGCTCTGCAATCCGGTGGTACATCAAGATCAGCCCTCGTGCCGAGAGTCTCCCTTTTAATGTTTTTACCGTATCGTGAATCCAATTCATACTCAAAAGTCCAGTTCCACGCGTTCTGCTCCGATGAGGTCTCCAGTCAATGCAAGCCAGTCAATAGTACCTCGGATGAACTCATAAAAGGAAACCAGATGCGGTAATTGCTATTGGTGTATAGCATAGCCATCTCACAACAGCTAGCTGGCTGTCAGCCATCCGGGAAAGGTATCAAC
>JBKPQD010000412.1:0-1704 GCA_046733915.1 Chloroflexota bacterium | reverse complement strand
TCGTCAGCGCGGGTGATTTCGTGCAGACGAACGTCGTCGGCACCTATACCATGCTCGAAGCCGCGCGCGTGTATTGGAATACTTTGCCGGAGCAAGAGACAAAGGATTTCCGGTTTCTGCATGTTTCTACCGATGAAGTCTTCGGATCACTGGGACCGGAAGGATACTTCTCCGAAGAGACACCCTACGCGCCGAACTCGCCTTACTCTGCCTCGAAGGCGTCGAGCGACCATTTTGTGCGTGCCTATCATCACACCTATGGGCTGCCAACGCTGATCACGAACTGCTCCAATAACTATGGTCCTTATCAATTCCCCGAAAAGCTGATTCCGCTGATGATCATGAACGCGCTTTCCGGAAAACCTCTGCCTGTATACGGGGATGGCTCGAACATCCGCGATTGGATCTATGTAGAGGATCACTGCAAGGCTGTACGATTGGCATTTGAAAAGGGCAAGCCTGGCGAGACGTTTGCTGTAGGCGCGAGCAACGAGCAGAAAAACCTTAACCTCGTGAACCAGATCTGCAGCATCCTCGACGATATTGCGCCGCCCGTGGAAATCCCCGAGCTGCGCCAGCGCGGCTTGAACAGCTATAAGGAATTAATCCGCTTCGTCACGGACCGGCCCGGTCACGACCGGCGCTACGCGATCGATTCGACCAAGATTACGCGCGAACTGGGCTGGCAACCCGAGGTCGGGTTTGAAGCGGGCCTGCGTCGTACGATCGAGTGGTATTTGTCCAATCCCAAATGGGTGGACCAGGCGAGCGGCGGTTCCTATGGCGAATGGATCGAGAAGAACTATGCCTGGCGTGCCGGCAAGGAGGCCAAATGAAGGGAATTATTTTAGCAGGCGGAAAGGGAACACGCCTCTATCCCCTAACCATCGCGATCAGTAAACAGATCCTGCCGGTCTACGACAAGCCGATGGTCTATTATCCGCTTTCGATGCTCATGCTGGCGGGCATACGAGAAATCCTGGTGATCAGCACGCCGGATGCCTTGCCGGGTTTTCAACAATTGCTAAAAGATGGATCACAGTGGGGATTGAAGATTGAATACGCTCCGCAACCCGAACCGCGCGGGTTGGCAGATGCCTTTTTGGTCGGCGCAGAGTTCATTGGCGATAGTTCCGTTTGTTTGATGCTGGGCGATAATATATTGTACGGGCAGGGAATGGTGGCACTCCTGCAGGAATGTGCTGCACTCCAGCAGGGAGCCATTATTTTCGGTTACAAGGTCAACGACCCACAGCGTTACGGCATCGTTGAATTTGACGAACAGGGAAATGTACTGAGTCTCGAGGAAAAACCTAAACTACCGAAATCCAATTTTGCAGTGCCGGGTATTTATTTTTATGACAATCAAGTGGTTGAGATCGCGCAGCACCTCCAACCTTCCGCACGTGGCGAATTGGAGATCACCGATTTAAACAAAGTATATTTGGAACGGGGACAATTAAAAGCGAAGATGTTCAGCCGCGGTATCGCCTGGCTCGATGCAGGCACCCATGATTCGCTGCTACAAGCCTCGATGTTCATCGAAGCGATCCAGCAGCGGCAGGGCTTGATGATTTCATGCCCGGAGGAAATCGCCTATCGCTTAGGCTACATCACGAAAGAGCAGCTATGCGAGCTGGGGAATGCTCTTTCGGGCAACTCATACGGGGAATATCTACTGGATATTGCCAAGCAGCTTATCTG